>CAILKC010000441.1 GCA_903834675.1 uncultured Victivallales bacterium
GGCTTCCTGATCCATGTTCTGAACCACAGTCTGGTTGCCGACTGCCACCGTCGCGAGTTCGGTCCGGTCAGCGAGGTGGGCTTCATGGGCTGCATCGAGGCCGACGGTTCCCTGCGGGAAGGCTACGAGTCCATCCGTAAGTACTTCTCCGTAGGGTAACGACCCGCGCCCGGCGACGACCATATCGGGCCAGGGTAGTCGCTGGTAACGGATGGAGTTCGTCGGCATCGCTGTCGTGGAAGGGGTCGTCCGCAGGATCGCAGACAGGACCCTAGTGCAAAAGCTCAGTGGGCCAGGACCTGGCTGAAGGAGAAGGCCATACCATGCTGAAACATGCCATCAGGATCTTCGCGTCCATCTGCATCATTCTCATGCTGCAATCCGGCTGCGCGACGGTTCGACTCAGGCAGCAGGCGGGTGAAGCGCGCATCGTCGCCAAGGAACTTGTCGCGGCTACGCGGAGCTGGGATGGAAAAGCCTTGCCAGCGTATCCGCAAGGTCAGCCTGAGGTCACGATCCGGCGGGTCAGCATACCTGCGGGAGCCCGGCTCGACACACACCGCCATCCGGTGATCAACGCCGGGGTCTTGATCAGCGGGCAGCTCACGGTCGTATCTGCGGACGGGAAGACCTTGCACCTGAAGGCCGGAGACCCTATCGTCGAGTTGGTGGACACGCAGCACTATGGGATCAACGAGGGGAAGGTGCCTACGGAGATCATCGTCTTCTATGCCGGGATCACAGGCACGCCGATAGCCGTTGGCAAACCGCATTGAGGAGCGCCATCGAGGGACGAAGCGCCGAGCCAGGGAAGTGGATGGCGGACCCTCCAAGTCCGATCAGTCAACCTCGTTAGTGCCCAACCACCCAATCCTTGAGCTGCACGTCGATTCCAAAGATGTGATCAACGAGCCAACGCTCCCGGGTGTCCGTCAGACTGCGAGCATCCGCACGGGCGAAGCCGTTCGCTTTGATCGCAGACACCCTGAGCTTTCTGCGGCCATGCCGCCAAGGCTCCGGCTCACCCTTGAGGGGTCGGCGAATCGTCACGACGCGAAGGGCCACTCGAGACAATCCGCCAAGACCCCTTCCTACTCCCGTCCAGCACCTCACGCACCTTGCGGGCCAGATCCTCGCGTGAGAAGGGCTTGGAGAGGAACGACATGCCCTCGTTCAGCGCACCACGGTGCAGCATCACGTCGGCGGGATAGCCGGACATGAACAGGCACTTCAGGTTGGGGAACCTCTCGGCAAGAAGCTTGGCCAGGTCGGGTCCGTTCATGCCGGGCATGATCACGTCGGTGACCAGCAGGTGGATGGGGCCTGAGTGCGTACCCGCCAGGCGCTGTGCTTCCTCTGGCGTTCCAGCCGCCATGACGGCGTAGCCAAGCAGTTCAAGAAACCAGCACGAGGTGACCCGGATGGACTTCTCGTCCTCGGCCAGCAGAATAGTCTCCGTGCCACGGGGCAGTCCCACTGGGGCCACGGTCTCCGCTGCCGTCTCGAACGCTCTGGCGGCGCGGGGCAGGTAGATACGGAACGTTGTCCCCTTGCCCACCTCGCTCTGGACCGCAATGTGCCCAAGGCTCTGCTCCACGATCCCATACACGGTCGCCAGTCCCAGGCCTGTCCCCTTGCCCACCTCCTTGGTGGTGTAGAACGGCTCGAAGATGTGGGCAAGCACGTCCTTGCTCATGCCGCAACCGTTGTCGCTGACCACCAGCCTGACGTACTCGCCGGGGGTCGTGCCGGGGTTCTCGGCACAGTAGGCATCGTCAAGAGTGACGTTCGCCGTCTCGATGGTGACTCGGCCAACTCCGGCGATGGCGTCACGGGCGTTAAGACAGAGGTTCACCAGAATCTGGTTGAGCTGGCCGGGGTCTCCCTTGAGTGGCCACAGATTCGCGCCCTGCATCCAGGTCAGGGCGATGTCTTCGCCCAGCAGGGCCTGTAGCATCCTGGTCATGCCCGCCAACGCCTCGCTCAAGTCCATCACCCTGGGCGCGACGACCTGCTTGCGGGCAAAGGTGAGGAGTTGGCCAGCGATGTCCGCTGAGTGCCGGGCCTCGGTGGTGATCTCATCGAGGTAGCCGCGGACGGGGTGCTCTGGCGGCAGTCCATCCCGGCACAGTTCAACGTAGTTCATGACGCCCATGAGCTTGTTATTGAACTCGTGCGCCACCCCGCCTGCCAGCCGCCCCACCGATTCCATTTTCTGCACCTGCCGAAACTGGAGTTCGAGGGCGGCTCTCGCCTCTTCCGCCCGCTTGCGCTCGGTGATGTCACTCAGCGTGACGTAGCTTACCGGCTCCCCCTCGACATCCGGCGTCGTGGTCATGGCCAGCTGCACCCAGAGCGCGGTGCCGTCACTCTTGAGCATCCGCAGTTCGCGCGCTTGCGGTCTACCCGTGTCGGAAACCTGCTTGCGCTGGAGGTAGTAGAGGTTCTGATCCTCCTTGAGGATGAACCGGGAGAGGGGGCCGCTGAGCAGCCTGCTACGATCCACGCCCAGCAGGACGGCGGCAGTGAGGTTAGCTTCCTGGATCAGGCCATCCTCGCGGAGCGTGACATAGCCGACCGGGGCCAGATCGTAGAGATCGAAGTAGCGCGACCGCGAGGCTTCCAGTTCCACCTGCGTGCGCCGCAGTTCATCGTTCTGCATCTCCAGCTCGATCTGATGCACCCGCAGCTCGTGGAGCGCCCGCCGCAGATCCTCGGGCGCCAGCGCGACCAAGGGTGATGCGGCTTCCCGCCGCGCCATCTCTTCGGCCTGCTGGCGCAGTTCGGCAGCGTCCTCTGCGCGAGTAAGTTTGCGGGTCATAGGCACCTTAACCACTCAATCTGCGGCGGCGGATACTCGGCCCCACCCCATCCGGGCGGCAGCGCCCCCCGCCGACCCAATACCACAACCCAAAGTACTGTCGCCGGACCTGTATGCAATGTGGTCCAAACGCCAGCACGCCCCGCCGCGAACGCCATTGAGCAACCCAAGGTGGTGAGCTGGCGACAGCCAGATCCATCTCAGGTTCCATCCTTCCGACAATTGGGTCATGCACCCGTCGTTGACCTCCCGGACTCGAACTCCAGCGAACCACCGCTACCTTGATCGGCCACGCTTTTCTCCACACACACAGATTCTGCGGGAGGTTGACCGATGAAACTCGCCATCGCCATCTTGACGCTTGTGGCGCTCTGCGGCTGTCTTCGGCCACCTGCCGACGCGGTTGCCGGTCCTGCATTGTACTTCGTCTCTCTGCCGAGGGTTGTGCTTCAGGGCGGGGAGCTGCTAACGGGCCTCAAGGTTGACCTCGTTGGCGCACGCATCCGCGCCGTCAACACGGTCCCGGAAGACTGGTCTGTCGAGATCAAACCGGCCGTCTCGGGACAGTGGGTACTGACGATGTCTGCCAACCACAGCACGGCGTGGCTGCGCAACGTCTACGGACTTGAGCGCTTCCTGACGGTCGCTGCCGACGATGACCGCCTGATAGGGATCTCGGCCACCGTGAAGGCAAACACTGCCAACGGCGAACGTGAGATCGTCATCGGCCCCGGTGACGTCGTGCTGGAGCCACTTTCGCGGCAGTGATCGGACAGACTGCGAAGCTGCCCTGGCAGACGACCTGGCGACCCCAGATCCTGGGCTGGGGGCTGTGGCCCGAGTTGCTGGTCGCAGCGACAGGCACGGTTGCAGTATCTTTCGACCTGTGCAATAAGGATGGGCCGAGGTATTCAGCCCCAAAGGGGCGCTGAGGTCTACCAGACGCTGCAACAGGGCCTGGCCGTCGAGGTCGTGCGGCCAGCCGTAGGCGTCGAGTACAGCGCGGTCCAGCTCGTCGTGCAGCTCCCGCAGGACGGTCACCAGGCCCTGCTCGTGGATCTGGCGCTCTTTGGGGGTGAGGGCGAGGGCGGACGCAGCCCCAGAAGGATCCGGCAAAGCTGCGTCAAGCCGCAGGCAGTCCAAAGAGTCCCGCTGGCGCTGGGACTCGGTATCATACTGCGCCGGCCGCGAGGCCAAGCTTTGGACTGCCGGTGGCTCGACACC
>CAILKC010000442.1 GCA_903834675.1 uncultured Victivallales bacterium
CCGCCGCTAACGTAAGCTGAACCATAAGTCACTCCTATATCTACAACTAATTGGAGTATAACGACTTATGGTGCATTTTCAAGCTGCCGCAGGGGAATTCCAAGCCCTCCATGGTCTTTTTGGATAGGGTCTAGCTACAGGACCATTGAGGCCCTCTCGGCGGACCTAAACATCACTCCCAAGGACGCAATCAAGCGGTCACTTCTCCGTTTTATTGAGCAGGAGGGTATTGAGAGAACTGCTGTGATCCCGCTGAGGGACCTTGCTGTCGAACTACTTACATGCTTCGGTATGACTGTCCGTCTTCACGAGGTCAGCAGTGTAGCGGTGCGCTCGACCACGAGCGTGGCTAGCATAAAGCCTGCCTCACCTTCCAGCCCAGTTGCTACTCCGGTGCCCGGCCCATCCGAGGGTACGGCCTGGACGGTGCCGGAGCTGGGCCTGGAACTGGTCTACGTCGCCCCGGGCAGCTTCCAGATGGGCTCGGAGGGCGGGTTGTCTGACGAGAATCCGGTACACGCGGTGAGCATCTCTCGCGGCTTCTGGCTGGGCAAGTACGAGGTGACCCAGGCGGAGTACGAGGCGGTAGTTGGGACCAACCCCAGCAACTTCAAGGGCGCGCGCAACCCGGTGGAGCAGGTGTCGTGGAACGAGGCAACGGCCTTCTGCACGAAGTTGACGACGCGCGAGCGGGCCTCAGGGCGGCTGCCGTCGGGATACGAGTACCGCCTGCCGACCGAGGCGGAGTGGGAGTACGCGGCGCGTGGCGGCGCGGCATCCAAGGGCTATACCTACGCCGGCTCGGACAACGTCGACGAGGTGGCGTGGTACGGCTCAAAAAGCGGTAACGCCACGCACCCAGTGGGCAAGCTGAAGCCGAATGAGTTGGGTCTGTACGATATGAGCGGGAATGTGTGGGAGTGGTGTCTGGACTGGTATGATTCTGGTTACTACGGCCGTTCGCCGAACGTCGATCCCGCGAATACGCAGGCGGCCACCTACCGCGTGTTTCGCGGCGGCAGCTGGTTCTTCGTCGCCAGGTACGTGCGGTCGGCCTACCGGGCCGGGTTCGGGCCGGGCTGCGCGATCATCAGCCTGGGGTTCCGTGCCTGCCTGGCTCCGCAGTCCGAAGGCAAGTAGGGGCGCGGATGCGCCTGGGGCGTGCCGGACACGGCGGGACCGGGGCAGGACGCAGCCCGAGGCGGAGCCGGGCTGCGGCAGGCAGCGGGCCTGACGGGGCCGGGGCGGGTTCGGCGGCTTGGGGTACAGGGGCGCCAAGCCCCTGTTCGATACGGATTTTTCTAGGAGTTGATGCCATCATGCAGTTCCGGGTGTTCACCGTCCCGGTCACAGCCCCAACGTCACGACAAGCTCACGGTTCTCAACGGTGACGTTCTTGAGAACCAGTTTGGCTGCTCTCTGTTTGACGTCGCTCGCCTTCAAGGTGTAGATGGGGTGGCCGGCGCAGTACTCGCCCAGGACCTTTGACAGGAGCGCGTTCACCGGCTTGGCGTACCTGGGCGGAATTCCCTGAACGTCGGCACGCTCGATGGTCGGCTCCGTCAGGTAGAATGCCCCTTGATCTGGGGCGTACCGGATTCCGGCCGAGATGTCCAGTGCGCCACGGATGGCACTCTTCTCGCCACCAAGCGGTAGCTCCAGGACGGCGTCCAGGCCTGCGGCCACCCTCCCGGACCCGTCCTCCAGCTTAACTCTGGGGTTATCAAGGCTCACCCGGAAAACGAGGAGATAGGTCTTGGTCAGGGGCAACTGGGTGCTCAAGCGCTCCTGGATCTGGCTCTCGGAAAAGCGAAACACATACTCCTGGCGCGAGAGGTAGTAGAGCCCGCCCACGGCCATGGCAAGCGCCAGTATGGCCAGCGATACAACGGTGGCTTTCTTCATCTGCTCTCCACAGGGATGTACGCCCACAGGTTATTCACCCAGGCGGCGGCCACCTTCAGCGCAACCAGGCGGCGACCGCCTTGAGCAATGCCGCGCTCTCAACCTTGGCCGTATCCGCCTCCGCAACGGCGCTGGTGAGGCGGAGCTTGACAATGCGATTACGGCTGCCGAAGATGTACACCGCCGAGTCCTTCGCGATGCCATCGAGAACGAAGGTGAACCGGGCACAGAGGGCGGGAAGGGCGCCGGTATGGGGGTCGAGGGTGGTCGTGGACTTGACGAAGGGCGAAACGTTCGTGTAGCTGCCTTGGCGCCCGGCCTCCTCGATGTCTTTCAGGGCCCCGTCGAAGGCATGCAGCACAACGGCGCTATCGATGCCATCGGGGATGCCATCGACGCCAAGGGTGTAGAGGTAGACCCAGCCCTCACCAAATGCCCCCGGCCTCTCGCAACTTCGGTGCGCGGATTTTCGGGTGTCGGGCGGCCAGGCCGTGGCCCCTCGGGGTCGGCCGACGCGGCCCTCATCTCGCGGGCGGAAAGAGAGTGTGACGTGTTTTCCCGGGCTACGGTGAGTTAAACAAAGAACCGCCACCGAGCCAGAAGAAACACGTCACAACCGTGAACTTACAGCCGACA
>CAILKC010000443.1 GCA_903834675.1 uncultured Victivallales bacterium
GCCAGCCCGGGCCGCCGGGCCAAGCCGACGCCGACCGCGGAGCCAGCCCGGAGATCGCGCCAGGCTGCCGCCGCGCTGGAGGCAAAGCCGCCGCAGAAGGCCGCCGCCGCGGCTCCCCGTGGCGGGGCACTCACCAACGCGGACATCAAGATGCGCATGAGGAGAGAGCGCGAGATTGCCGCCCTCGAAGTCGCCATTCGGGCTCTCGAGGCGGATGACCTCGACGCCAACCCCCAGGCCGCGCCGAGGGCCGCCTCCAGCGCCGCAGCGCCGACTCGCGCCCCCCGAGTGGGCTCGCCGCGGGCGCTTCCCGCACGCCCAGCGCCGCCGCCAGCCTCACCCATGCTGGCCACGCTATTGGCGGCCCTGCACGGCAAGCGCTCGGGGCTGGCGATTCCGGCCATCGCGCAGAGCACCGGCTTCACCGAGGCGCAGGCGCGCAACGCCGTCTCGCGGGCGCAGATGCTCGGCCTGGTGCGCTCGCCTCACCGCGGCGTCTACGCGCTGGCCTGAGGGGGCAAGTGGGGCGTGAATCTGCTCGCGACGTCGGACGTCAAGGCCCGTCCCCGGCGCCTTACTCAACCTGCAGAATCATGAACCACTGCGGGTCGACGCCCTCCAAGCGCACTTCGGCCAGGGGCAGACCGCTGGCCGCGATCCAGCGGCGGGTCAGGGGGATCAGGTTGTAGAAGAGGTCCCAGGGGAACCAGTCGACGCCGATGAACCTGCACCAGTTCCAGTGATCGAAGAGTAGGTAGCCACCTGGCCGTACCAGCCGCACGGCAGCGCCGACAATCTGCAGCAGTTCCGGCCGACCACGCTGCTCGAGACGTCCGGCGTTCGCGTCTTCAGCCAGCCATTCGATCATCTGCCGTTCATGGGGAAACCAATCAACGGCCGTGGTGTCCATCCCGCGCGGCTCTGACACCGCCGTCTGCAGGATGTCGTTCACCGCGTGGTGGAAGCAGGCGAGGTCGAAACTCTGGGGTGGCAGGTGCTCCAGGGCCCGCTGGGCGTTATCCTCGATGATCCGTATCGGCATCTTGAGGTGGCCGATCTTGCTCTGCAGCTGGGCGCGCAACGGGCGGTTAAGATTGATCGTGAGGTAGCTGGCCCGGCCGCCGCTGTAGGCTTCGCAGGCAAGGATAACCGGGTTGGACGCCCCCACGCAGGGCTCGTACACCGCCATCTCCCGCGGCGGCTGCAAGGCCTCGAACACCTCGTAGTACTGCGCCGCCAGCACGGCGTTGAGAACCGGCATACAGATGTCCAGCGGCTTCGGCTGCTGGAGCGCCCCGACCACCTTCGCCGCGATATCCTGTATTCCCGCCATCTCTTGCCGCGCGGCCGGGTCGAGACAACCGTAGATCGCTCCCGCGGCAATCTCCTGCGTCACCCGTGGCGCCTGCCACAAGGAGATCCACTCCTCTCGACAAGTCTCTTTCTGCACGAGAAACTCCCCGGTGTGACACTGCACACCCTACTCCGCCTCTGGTCAGGGCCTCAGTTCGTGTACAGGCGGAGTCCCTCGTCCGCGGCGACACCCGTCATCTGCCCCCAGGTAATTCCGGCCTTCCGGGACGCCTCTATGTGACCGTCAGAGAAGCCATAGTTCAGCATGTCGCCGGGGTGCATCAAGATGGTTTGGTGACGGACGTTTTCGCCCCCCGTGACTAAGGTCGGATAGCTGTTCGCCCTCCAGTAGGAGTCGAGCCAATAGGTGGCTTCGGCCAGGAGAATGCGCCTGGACGGCTGGGTGATAGAAGCAATCTGGACGTTCTCGGTCCACCCGGACTGCCAGTAGGCAACGCCGTCGGTGCGATTCGGGCACATGAACACGGGGTAGTACTTATTCTCGGAGACCCCGGGAACGGAGTGCTTGTCATTGCCGACGTACTTGGCCAACTGCCAGTAGTGGCTGTTCCACCACGTGTGATCCGTACCGGTCGGCTCCACGTTGTAGCTGTAGGCCCGGTAGCAGAAAAGGCCATCGTAGTCGTTCGCATACATGTGCAGGGCCAGGGTGATCTGTTTCATGTGGTTCGTACAGGCAATCATCTGTGCCCTGGCGCGGGCCTTGGCCAGCGCCGGCAGCAGCATGGCCGCCAGGATGGCGATGATCGCAATGACCACAAGCAGTTCGATCAGGGTGAAGTGACGTCGGGGATGGGCTGTCATACCGGCCTCCTGGTCTGACCTCTCGGATTGTACGCACCGGGCTCCAAACTCTCGGACAACTCCCAGGCCGAGCCGGAGCCACACCAGCGCGGCCAGTGCCTGACTCGCAGGCGAATGGCATGCCTTGACTCCGAGAAAAATACCGCGAAAGACCCCGCTTTTCAATGCGCCACTGCGCGGCCGCAGTGCGGTTTCAAGAAAGAGCCCCTGCCGGGGCACCGCGGTTCTCTGGCTGTCATGTCCGGCACCAGCTGGGGATCCTGCTTGTAGGAGACTTGCAGCAACCTCGTATGACCCAAGGCGCTTCCCCTTCCGCCCCTCGAACGCCGTGGCGGACGAGGGGCGTTGGAGGGCGCCCCTGCGTCGGCGCCGCGGCGGCCACGCCGATTCGACAGGCTCACGGTCTTCGACTGGGCCGCCCTCCAACGGGCCGGATCGGAATGGGAACCGCGTCGGCAAGTCTCATTCCGGTAGGTCCGGCCCCAGCCGGGGACTGGGCTGATCCGCCGCGGCGGCCTGCCCCCTGTTTTTCTCTCCGCCGTTTCCCTCCCCGTCTCCTTCTCCTCCAGTCGCCGTCTCGCCGTTTCGCCGTCTCGCCGTCTCCCCCTTCACTCCGTCTCCATCTCCTCCAGTCGCCGTTTCCCCGTCTCCCCGTCACCCCGTCTCCATCTCCTCCAGTCGCCGTCTCGCCCGCTCGCCGGCTCGCC
>CAILKC010000444.1 GCA_903834675.1 uncultured Victivallales bacterium
CGACCGGTGGAGAGGACGTGGTCCAGGCCGCCAAAGCCGATATCGTAGGCCCAGCCGTCACCGCCGAGGATCCAGACGCTCTTGTCGATGAAGTAGTCCGACAGGGAGCCGAGCATGGCCAGCACCGGCTTGATTTCGGCGGGCGCGGCGGCGAGGGCGGCCGGCAGGGCGGCCTGGACCGCCTTCTGCGCGGCATAGGCGCTGTCGTCGGTCTTGTCCCACGTCTCCATGGCCTTGCCGAGGGCGGTCTTGAGCTCTGGCGCGACCGCGCTTTCCAGGGTCTTGCCGACCAGGATCTTGAGCTGTTCGCGGTTGCTGTCGATAGCCAGGCGCATGCCCAGGCCGTACTCGGCATTGTCCTCGAACAGGGAGTTGCCCCAGGCCGGGCCGCGACCATCCTTGGCCTTGCAGTAGGGGATGGTCGGGAAGGTGCCGCCGTAGATCGAGGAGCAGCCCGTGGCGTTGGCCACGATCATGCGCTCGCCAAAGAGCTGGGTGACCAGGCGCACGTAGGGGGTTTCTCCGCAACCGGCACAGGCGCCGGAGAACTCGAACAGCGGTTTGCGGAACTGGCTGCCCTTGACCGTGGTGATCGCGGCGCCATCGAGCACATTGTCCGGCAGCGCATCGAAGAAGGCGGCGTTGTCCTGCTCGCCGGCCGCGCGCTCGCTGTCGAGGGTATGGAACTCGAGAGCCTTCTCCTTGGCCGGGCAGGTCTGGACGCAGACGCCGCAGCCGGTGCAATCCTCGACATACATCTGAATCTTGTACTGCAGGCTGCGCTCATTCTTGGTCTTGGAGAGGATGGTCTTGAAGCTGGCCGGGGCGCTGGCGAGATGCTTCGGGTCAATCTGCTTGGCGCGGATCACGGCGTGCGGGCAACTGAAGGCGCACATGTTGCACTGGATGCACTTGTCGGCGAGCCAGCGCGGCACCCGCGGCGCGATACCGCGTTTCTCGAGGCAACTGGTGGCGCTGGGCAAGGTGCCGTCGAAGCTCATCTTGGAGACCGGGATCTGGTCCCCCAGCAGGTGCATCGAGGGCTTGATGATGTCCCGAGCGAAGGCGCTGGCGTCGTCCCGGATCAACTGCGCCGGGGTGTAGGAGGCCGCGATGGTCGCGGGCACCTTGACTTCCTGGAGGGCAGCGGCGGTGCTGTCCACGCAGGCCCAGTTCATCTTCACGATGTCATCGCCCTTCTTGCCGAAGGTCTTCTTGATGGCGCCCTTGATCAGCTCGACGGCCTGGTTCGGCGGCAGGACGCCGGAGATGATGAAGAAGGCGGTCTGCATGACCGTGTTGATGCGTTTGCCCAGGCCGGCCTCCTCGGAGATGCTCAGCGCGTCGATGTTGTAGAACTTGATCCGGCGCTTGAGGATGGTCTCCTGCATCTCGCGGGTCAGGTGGCTGAAGACCTCGGCGCTGGGGTACTCGGAGTTGAGCAGGAAGACGCCGTCGTCCTTGATGCAACTGAGCATGTCATAGCGGCCGATGTAGGCGGAGTTGTGGCAGGCCACAAAGTCGGCCTTGGCGATCAGGTACGGAGCGCGGATGGGCTCCTTGCCGAAGCGTAGGTGCGAGACGGTGATGCCGTAGGACTTCTTGGAGTCGTAGACGAAGTAGCCCTGGGCGAACATATCGGTGTTGTCGCCGATGATCTTAATGGAGTCCTTGTTGGCGCCGACGGTGCCGTCCGAGCCCAGGCCCCAGAACATGCAGCGCACCACGCTGGCGGGCTCGCAGTCGAAGTCGGCCGCGACCGGCAGCGAGAGATGCGTGACATCGTCGGTGATGCCGACGGTGAAGCCGTGGAAGGCCTTGCCGTCCAGGTGGTCGTACACCGCCCTCGCCATCGCCGGGGTGAATTCCTTCGAGCCCAGGCCGTAACGCCCGCCGATGACCTTGATCGCCGCAGGCGTGCCGCGCAGCGCCG
Source organism: uncultured Victivallales bacterium (assembly GCA_903834675.1). The sequence continues at coordinate 1,934 of CAILKC010000444.1, forward strand.
TGACCACGTCCTGGAACAGCGGTTCGCCGATGGAGCCGGGCTCCTTGGTGCGGTCGAGGACGGCGATCTGTTTGACACTTGCGGGCAGGGCCGCCAGGAAGGCCGCGGTGGGGAAGGGCCGGTACAGACGGACCTTGAGCAGCCCGAGCTTGGCGCCGCGGGCGTTGAGGTACTTCACCGTCTC
>CAILKC010000445.1 GCA_903834675.1 uncultured Victivallales bacterium
GCCCCTTCGGGGCTGAAGAGGCAGAGGCGAACCCGCGACTTCCGCGTCCCCGCCTCGTCTCTCGACCCACCACGGCTGGCTGGCCCTCAACCCTCTGCGGTTCTCGCACAAGCGAACCCCTACGGAACTGACCTGCGCCCTCGACGATTGAACTTGCCGCCAGCCGACGGGTGAGCCCAGGGCGGCGGGTTATTTCGGCGCGATCTTCCAGGTGTAGATCCGGCCATTCTGGCGCGGGTCCGAGTTGTCTGACGCCGAGAGGTAGAGGGTGTTGACCCAGTGTGAGAAGCGGCCCTGGCCGGCGGTACGGATGTCGACGTGTGGCGCATGCGCCGGACCGAGTTCTTTGCCGTCCTCGAAGAGCTGGAGGGTCGCGGGCGGGGCGTCCTTGACGCCATCGCCGACGTAGCGTGGTCCGAGCAAGACGGTGAAGCAGTGGCCGTTTTCCGGCCGCATCCGGCTTGGGCCAAGGGCGCCATGCAGGGGCAGAAGATAGCGGGCCCCGTCCGGGTCGGTCACTGCCTCGAAGTCGGCTGGCACCGCCGTCTCCACCTCCGCCGTCGGCGCGGGGGTCTTGGCGATCCAGTCGAAGTAGTCGAGGTTAAGCCCGGTGCCGTCGGTATTCTCCAGCCGGATTCGGTGCGTGCCCTGCGTCAGGCGCACCGCGATGGGCCGCTCCTTAGGACCACGCCAGGCCGCGACGCTCCAGTTGTCGACGGTGTCGGAGCCATAGCCGCGGGTCGACGGGAAGCGCAAGGCGGGTTGCGCTTGGCCATCGAGGCTGAAGCCGCGCGTGGCCTCTTCCGGCGTCGCGTAGCGGATCAGCAAGAAGTAATCGTCGGTGCGTGGCGCTTCGACCTCCCACTCCAGCCAATGCCCGGCGCTGTTCCAGTGCGAGAGTGACAGTCCCCCGGCCCCAAGCTTGTCGTTGCGCACGTGGAGGGTGCCGCCACCCTCCCCGACGAAGCCCTCCGCTTCCGTCCGGGAGATCAGGCCCCACTGCTGCAGTCCGAAGTCGCCGGGAGTGAGGGGCAGCATGACGTTGCGCGCCACCGTCTGCCGATTCCCCAGGTCATCCTTGACGGTCAGCGAGACCCGCACGCTGCCGCCGTGTTCGAACTCGCGCGCCGCCGTCGCCCCTTGTGCATGCGTCCCGTCGAGATCCCACTTCCAGGAGACCAGCTTGCCGCCGCCAGAGGCCGAAACCGTGCCATCGCAGCTCAGTCGTGAACCAGCCGGCGTCTTCTCGATGGCGACCGTAAAGTCGGCCAGGATCGGGTTCAATAGGTTGATGCGAGCATAGCACATGCCCGGTCGGTCGTCGGTGACGCCGAGCACATCGAGGAGGTTGGAGGGAGCCGAACCCCCGCGCCAACTCGCCGTGATGAAGTTCGTGAAAGGATGTTCCAGCGGCACCGGCACCGGTTTGCCATGGCTGCCGTCGGCCAGGACCTCCATGACGCGATTGCCCGCCACCGTCTTGCCCTCGGAATCGATACCGTTGGCGTAGTAAAACACGAACAAACGGCCATCCGGGACGGCCTGGAAGCGCGCGGCCCCCACCACCTCGCCCGGCGCATCCTCAGCACTCCTGACCAGCGTGGTCCGCTGGGTCAGCTTACCCTCGCGCAACACGGCGTAGTCGAGCGAGTGACTCTGCTTCTCCCCCGGATAGAACTTCTCCCGCAAGCGCTCGTCCAGGGCCTTCTCTCGCCAGAGCAGATGCACCGCGCCGTCCGCCGCCACCCAGACATCGCAGGGCATGATCCAGCCGCAGGTCTTCTCCCGGCTGGCGACCTCGATCCACTCGCTGAAGCCGCCGCTGGTGAGGTCCGGACACCAGGCGAAGAACAGGCGGCGGAAGTCGTAGTCCCAGTTCTGGCCCGTGATCGCTTTCTTGGCGGCGCGCCAGGCCAGGTTCGGCTCGACGATGTCGCTGACGCCGAGGAAGTAGACGGCCCGATCGCGCAGCGCCAGCGCGGGGTAGCAGAGTCGGACCGCTTCCGGCTTCTCATACTCAGCGCCCCACGGCCACGTGATCTTGCCCTTGGCCGACCAGGCGCCGTTCCGGTCATAGAAGGACCATTCCGCGTGGCCATAGCCGATGTTCTGCAAGAGGATCAACTCGCGGTTGGGTCCGTCTACGGCGAAGCTGCGGTAGGAGTGTTCGCTGAACGCCGGAGTCCCTTCCCAGATGGGCAGGAGGGTCTTGTACGCTGCCTTGGTTTTGGCGGCGCGAAACTCGAGAATCTGCGGTTCGGCAGGCCCGTTGCGGACGTTCAGTTCGGTCAGCGTCGGGTTTACCGAGAGAAACAGCCGCCCATCGGGAAAGACGCCTAGCGGACAGGGCTCGCGGGTGCGGCCAATGGGGTCGCTCTGGCGCAAGTCCCAGCCTTTAGCGCCGCGCTGGAACAGGAGCCAGCGCACGTTGTTGAGCGGCTGGACGTCCTTCAGCGTCTCCAGGCCGCTGGCAAAGACCTCCTGGCCGAGGCGCACGATGCAGGTCGAGGCATTGCCCCAGAGCGGACCGGAGCCGTTATTAGCCGGCTCAAAGGTGTAGACGACATCCTCGACCTCGACCGCGGGCAGGAGCCGCGGCAGGCTGGCGGGCTGGGCCTGCACCGATAGCGCCGCGGCGCCGAGGAGCATGAAGTAGGCGAAACCGCGATTGCAGAACGCGACCATGGCACTGTACCTCCACTACGCAGACGCTGGCAAAAGCCGCACGGCACGCCCACTATCCCCTGGGCCGCTAAGGAATACAAGCGACTTCGCCCTGCCGACAGGGCGGTTCCAAGAAAGCGCCCCCCGCGAGATCTGGCAGGCGTCTGCCATGATGCCGCCTGCCTCCCTGGAGCCCGCGATGCCAGCGCCCGTTCCGGGCGGGTTCGCGGTATCCCCGCCGTCGGCAAGACCCCGCCTGCCTCCCTGGAGCCCGCGATGCCCAGCCCGTTTCGGGCGGGTTCGCGGTATCCCCGCCGGCGGAAGCCCCGGCAGGGCCGCTGCGGACCGCCGGCTCCAGTGTGCCTACCACCCGGAAAAAGAAACAACCTGTGCAATAAGGATGGGCCGAGGTATTCAGCCCCAAAGGGGCGTTACATACCAGCCC
>CAILKC010000446.1 GCA_903834675.1 uncultured Victivallales bacterium
GCCAGGTCCTCGGGCAGAAGCAGAAACTCGCGCTCGGCCTGAATCCGCAGGAAGCCCGCCACCGCCTCGTCCGGCATCTCCGGCAGCGCCACGCTGGTGACCATGAGACGGTTCAGCGGTAAACCGACCACGGCCCGCCGCAGCAAGCGCCCCAGCGGCCGCAGGCAGTCGCGCAATTCCTGCCCGACCAGTTGCGGATCGTCCTGAAGCACGTCCACCGCCAAGGGCGTCACCAGCGGCGTAAAGGTGCCGTTGGCAAGGAGCGCCGTCAGCTGGCCGTCCTCGAAAGCCAGAGCCAACACCGCGCCGCGACGTGCGAACCTCATAGGGTGTTCCCTCCGGGCGCGCCGACGAGTTCCCGCTGCAGCGCCTCGCCCAACGGCCAGCCAAGCTGAGTCAGGTCACGACGGGACACCACCACCGGGATGCCGGTGGTCAGGTCAAAGATGAAGCGGGTGCGGCGGAAGGCGCGGCCAGCGGGACCGACCGCCACGAGGTCAGCCGTCACCTGGTAGCTCTTCGTCGTGACCAGGTCACCGGCCGCCGCGACCGTCTTCGCGACCTCGTCTCCGAGTGCCTCGCGCAACCAGAGCGGGGTTTGCAGGCCGGTGGGGTTCTGCTCGCGGTAGGCGACCAGCCGCGCCGCATAGTCTGTGCCGGCAAAGCCCGGCAGAGTGCCGAGGACCGCGGCCGAGGCCGTATTGAGGTTTACCCGGCCAGGAATGAGGCGCTGGGCGCTTACGGAAAAGCGTTCAAACGCCTGCACCGCTGCCTCGCCGGAGAGCTTCGCCTTGAGGCACAAGTCCAGCACACTGTTCAGACTTCTGGGGTCCAGGCCTGCCGCGCCAGGACCGACAGCCTGGATGAGTTCGGGCTGGGTCATGGTGCGGAGATTCGGGCGCCGCGCGCCGGCCGCGGTGAGGTTCGGTTCTCGACTGTAGACCGTAAGCAGATCGAGCAGCCCGTAGTCCGGGAGGTCGCGAAACCGCTCCTGGCGCTGCTCGGCGAGCCGCTTTTCCCAGGGCTCAATCAGGGTGTTGCGGTTACGATCGATGCCGTCCAGCAGGGCGGCCTCGGCGCCATTGAGAAGACGCAGCTCATCGACGGTCTCGAAGGGCACGTTCTTGGCGGTGCTGGGGGGGGTGCGGGCGAGGTAGGTCTCTGCTTCGGCGCCGTCAGGGCTGAGGATATCATACGCGTCCCGCCAGTCCATGATGGCGCCGGCCAGCTCCGGGGTCATGCCGGGCAACGCTTCCAGCCTGGTTTGGCTGGTGGGCTCGTTCAGGCTCAGCCGACCGCCCTCGTCCTGCAGCCCGAAGACGGGTTCCTCGGCATTCACGTCGGCGGACCGTCCCAGCAGCCACAAGCGACACTCGCCGACGGGGATGTCGGCCGCCGTATAGGCCGTCAGGTCCGGCAGCGCGCCCGGGCTTGCCAGCGTGGTCAGGACCTGCGCCACATAGCAACGCCCGGCATCGATGGCATGCTCGGCGCACAGGGCAGCATGCCGATTGGCTTCGCGCCGATAGCGCAGCACCACCACATGGCCCGCCAGCAACGCCCCCGCCGCCAGCCCGGCAGCCAGCCAGAGCGTCAACACCAGGACGCTGCCGCGTTGGAGATGGCGGGCGCTCATGGGGTGCCCCCCGCAGCGCTGAGCGTACGCATGTCCAGGGCAACGATCAGGTCCAAGGGCGCGGTGACGGAGCGCTCGCTCGCGGCGAACAGGATGCGCACCCGCACCGCCTCGGGAAGCTGGTTCTCCTGGGCGCTCGAGTCCCAGCTCTCCTGCCAGGCCTCGCCGTCGTAGCTGTCGAGCGCAAACGAGACGATGCGGTCCAGGATGATGACCTCGGCGGGCTCGGTCGTTTCGACCGCCAGCAGGTGGCGATTCTCGGTGCGCAGCAACTGCCAAACCCCAGTCTCGGCCGTTTCCTTCAGGTAGTAATGCACGGCCACCAGATCGCCACCCGTATCATCGGGGTTACTGGCGCCGATGGCCGTCACCCACTGCACCTCATCGTGGCGGCAATCGCCGGCCTTCTCGGTCACCGCGGTGAAGGCTCCCGCCAGCAGCCCTGCGGGCGGGACGGCAGAGCGCAGGTCGCGGATCAGGCGCTGCCGGGCGGCAGCCAGCGGCGCTTCCAGCTTCTCCCGCGCCTCGCCCTGCGCTTGCAGTCTCCAGGCGCCGGACAGGGCGGCCAACAAGGCAGCCAGCAGGACCGCGGCGGCCAGGGCAGCCACCAGCAGTTCGATCAGGGTGAAGGGCCGGAACTGGGACGCGCGACAGGGCATGGTCACTGCTCCGGCTCCGGCGCCAGGGTGGTCAGGGTGACCGCGGTCCGGCCCACGCGGGCCGGGCCGTAGACGGTCACATCAAGCCGTCGCAGAGCGATTTCCCCCTCGGTCCACGAGTCGGTGACCAGCGCCCAGGTGTAGCCGGGGTAGTCCGCCCCGAAATCGCCCGCGTCATCGGCCTCGGTCCAGGCGGAGGTAACGACCAGTTCGCGCAGCTTGAGGTCGGCCAGATCCGCGGCCTGGCGCCGGTACGAGGCCGACTCCCCCAGCGCGCCAACCAGCAGCAGCGCCCGCAACGCCACCGGAATGACCACGGCCGTCACCAGCAGCGCCACCAGCACCTCGACCAGCGTGAACCGACAACCGTTCATCCGTTGCCCTCCCGAACCAGCGTGAAGGTGGACAACGGCAGATCGCGGTTCAGGGTCCAGTCAGCGCCCGGCAGCCGCCGGTGACGCAAGCACCAGGCCGCGGCGCTGCCCTCGGCCAGCGTGCCGTCCGGCCACCAGACCAGTCGCAACCGCCCCACCAGCGGCGGCGCCCCCACCGCGACCGTGGCGGTCACCTCAACCTCGGGGATCAGCCCGTAGCTCAGCGGCGCCACCGTGTACCCATACCCCGGCTCGGCCTCGAGGCCATACCGACCGCTGGCCCCATCAACCCAAACGGCAACGGGAACCGCGCTGCTGATCGCCAGTTCCTGCGCATAGCGGGTCAACGCCCACAAGCGCCGCGCCTCGTCGTCGAGACGGCGACCGCGGAAGAAACCGCCAAGGCTGGGCGCCAGCATGGCCATGGCGCTGGTGAGAAGCACCATCACCACGATCAGCTCAAGCAGCGAAAAGGGCCTGCAGCGCAGCGCTTTCACTTGGTCTCATTCCAGTTGCTGATATCGTCGCCGCCATCCTTGCCGTCGGGTCCCAGCGAACTGAGGTCATAGCCGTCCGCGTTATGCTTCCCGGGGAACTCATAAACGTAGGGATTGCCCCAGGGATCTTGGGTCACCGCCTTCTTCAGATAGGGCCCGCGCCAGTTGGCCGCATCGTTCGGGCGTTCCACCAGTTGCCGCAGGGCATCGGCGCCCTCGGGGTAGAAGGCGTTGTCCACTTCGAAGGCGTCCAAGGCCACCTCGATGGAAGCAATCTCCGTGGCCGCGGCCGTGATCTTGGCCTGTTTGGAGCGCCCGGCGAACTTGGGCACGACGATGGCCGCCAGCGTGGCCAGGATGACCAGCACCAGCAACAATTCAACCATGGTGAAACCGTGACGAGCGCCGCGAGAGAGGGTTGGGTGATGCACTGCATTGCCTCCGTCACTTGATGTAGTCCTGAATCGCGAAGATGGGTAACACCATGCCGACCACGATGGTGCCCACAAAGGCGGCCATCACCAGCAGCAGGGCCGGTTCGGCCAGCGCCACCGCGGCGCGCAGATGCCGGTCGAGGTCCTTCTCGGTATCGTTGGCCAGACGGATCAGCTCCTCATCCAGGCGCCCGGTCTGTTCCGCCACCGTGATCATGGCCACCACCGAGGCGGGAAATAGCCGCGGACAGGCGGCCAGGCTGGCCCCAAGCCGATCGCCGTGCTGCACCCTCTCGATGGCCGTGGTGACGGCGTCGGCCAGGATCTCATTGCCCAGAGATTCGCGAGCTACCCGCAAGGCGTTGAGTAAAGGCACTCCGGCATGAACAAGGGTGCCCAGCATGCGGCAGAAGCGGGTCATCGCAAAACGCGCCGCGACCTTGCCCAGCAGGGGCAGACGCAGGGTGACGCCCTCGCGCCACCGCCGCCCGCCAACCGTGGCCAGATACCGCCGCAGAAAGAGAACCCCAACGCCGATCCCAAGCAGCAGCACGGGACCGTGGCGCCGCAGCAGTTCACTGGCGCTCACGATGCCGCGGGTCAGGGGCGGCAACGCCCCGCCAAAGTCGCTGAAGATTCCCTCAAAACGCGGGATGAAGAAGACCAGCAGAAAAACCAACACGCTCACCGACAGCCCGGCCAGCACCGCCGGATAGATCAAGGCGCCCAGCACTTTCGAGCGTAACTCTCGCTCCAGACTCTGGAACTCGGCAATCTGCCGCAGCACCAGGTCGAGAAAGCCGCCGGTCTCGCCCGCCTTCACCATGGCGCAATAGACGTTCGGAAAAACCTGCGGATGGCGGCCCATGGCCTGCGCCAGGGGGGTGCCGTCAATAACCTCGTCATGGATGGCCCGCCACTGCGCCCGGCCAGCCTTGTCAGCAGACTCGCGACTGAGCAGGCTGAGCGCCTGGGACAAGGGCACACTCGCCGCCAGCAGACTGGCAAGCTGCCGGGTGAAGCCCTCCAGCGCCCTGGCCGAGACCCGCGCCGGGCGGCCATTCGGGCGGTTGACGGCGCCCACCGTGGCCCCCTCGAGAAGATCGAAGGGCCGGAGGCCCTGGCGGTCCAGTGCCGCGAGGGCTTCCTGTCTCCCGCCCGCCTCGAGTTGCCCGGCCATGACCGAGCCGTCGGCGCGCAAGGCTTTGTAGCTGAACAACGCCATGGTCAGGTGGATCCCTGGGGAGCCTCGTCCTCAATGGTGACACGAAGCACTTCGTCCAGGCTGGTCAGGCCTTGCCGGGCTAAGCGGAGGCCGTCCTCGCGCAGGGAGCGCATGCCATGTCGGCAGGCGGCCGTGCGCAGTTCGCCGGTAGAGCGGTGGGCCAGGAGGAGTTGGCGCACATCGTCGGTCAGCACCATCATCTCAAACACGGCCCGGCGCCCCTGGTAGCCCGTCTGCCGACACTGCTCGCAGCCCACCGAACGGAAAAACGAGACGCTGCCATTCAGGCCCCATTCCTGCCCCAGACGGGCCGCCTCCGGCGAGGTATCGGGGGCCTTGCAGGCCGGGCAGAGCAGACGCACCAGGCGCTGGGCGATGACCGTGTCCACCGAGGAGGCAATCAGGTAGGGCTCAACCCCCATATCCACCAGCCGGGTCAGCGCCCCGGGCGCATCGTTGGTGTGCAGCGTCGAAAACACCAGGTGGCCGGTCAGCGCCGCCTGCACCGCAATCTTGGCGGTCTCCGGATCGCGAATCTCCCCCACCAGCACCACATCCGGGTCGTGCCGCAGGATCGAGCGCAGGCCGCGCGAGAAGGTCAGACCAGCCTTCTCGTTGATCTGAATCTGGTTGATGCCCTTGAGGCGATACTCCACCGGATCCTCGATGGTGATGATCTTGCACTCGACGCTATTGATGTCCTGCAGCGCCGCGTACAGGGTCGTGGTCTTGCCGCTGCCGGTGGGACCGGTGACCAGGACAATGCCGTGCGGCAGCCCCAGAACGCGCCGCAGCAGACCGCCCTCCCGGATATCCATGCCGAGGGCGTCGAGCCCGCGCAAGGCGGCGGCCTGGTGCAGCAAACGCAGCACCACCGCCTCGCCATGCACCATGGGTATGACCGAGACGCGCACGTCCACCTCATCCCGTTGCAGCCGCAGCCGGATGCGGCCGTCCTGCGGCAAGCGCTTCTCGGCGATGTCCAGATTGCTGAGAATCTTCACCCGCGAGACGATAGCGGGCTGGTAGCGCTTGAGTTGGGCGGGCACGGGCACCTCCTGCAGCACCCCGTCCACCCGGTAGCGGATTTGCAGTTCGTCCTCGAAGGGTTCGAGATGGATATCGGTGGCACGCTGGCCGATCGCATCGGTCAGGACCTGGTTGACGAAGCGCACGATGGAGGCGTCCTGGGCGATGTCATCCAGGTTGACATCCTGCTGGCTGTCGTCGTCAATCACCCGCAGGCCCGACTCGCGCTCGATGGAGTCCAGGGTGTCGGCGCCCACCCCGAGGTGTTCCTTGATCGCCTTGCCCAAGGCTTCCCGCGGAGTCAGCACCGGCACCAGCCGCAGGCCCGTCTGGGCCCGCAGCAGATCGAGACCGCGAGTGTCGAACAGCCGCGCCGTCGCCATCTCGACGGCATCCGCCGTACGCCGCAGTGGCAGCAACTCGTGGGCCAGAAGCAGACGCACCGGAAACAGCGACAACAACTGCGGATCGATGGCAAGCTGATCGAGATTGCTGAAGGCCAGATCGTACTGCCGCGCCAACCAGCGTAACACCTCGGCCTCGGTCGGCGCCGCCGACGCCTCGCCCACCGACAGACTCGCTAACAGACGCAGCGCATCCGGCTCGGAAAGCTGACGGGCTTCGATGTAGCTTGTCAGAACGGGATCCATGGCAACCGCAGGCCCTCTTCAACAGGTTCGCGGTATCCCCGCATACGGCGATCGGTCCTGCCGTTCGGCAAGACCGACCGCCGATGCTCCAGGCACTGCCCGGGGGGGAACCTCAATCCAGAATGCCCAGCACCACCAGCTTGGCTTCCTGGGCCGGGGTCAACACTTCACGCAGAGCGGTCCGGGCTTTGGTGACCTCAGCGTCGCGGTCCGTGCGGGCCTTGCGCAAGCTCTCGAGCGCAGTCTTGATCCCCGCCGCGTCGCCGGCTTCAGCCGCCTTTTCCACCGCCGTTAGTTCCGCCGGCTGCTCGGGCTGCGCCCCGCCTTGGCCGCCCGGACGACGGCCGAACATGCTGCGCCCACCCTGCAACTCGCGTGACACGCGCTGCTTCTCCATGACCGCCGTCAGACGGGGTTCAATCACCTTCCACTCATCCGCCGTGGCCGCCAGCGTTTCCTGAATGCGGGCCACCATGCGCTGCTGGAACTGGGCCGGATCGAAGTTGCCACGACCGCCGCCGGGACGACCACCACCGGGACCGCCGCCAGCACCACCGCCAGCGGGAGCACCATCGGGCGCGGGTGGAGGAGGCGCGTCCTGGGCGAAGACGCCGACGACGGCCAGACAGCCGAGGCACAGCAGACGGGAGAGAGACTTGAGTTTCATGGCGCGGCACTCCTTGGCTTGGGGACACTGGACCTGGCAACCGGACCCCCCGGTTACCAACTGCCAGCCCTCTTAGCATTCCCCTTGCCAAGTTGCCAAGGACGCAGGTCAGTTCGGTAGGAGTTTCTGTTTCGATCGTCTCCGCGTCCGGCGAGCAGAACGGGTTACGTGACTCTTGGGGGAGACATCCGGCGGGACGTGTAGCGAAGGCCAGACGCCGCGGAGCGCTGAAAGCGCGGCCATTCCTCAGCCCAGGGCACCGCCCTGGGAATGGAATCCAAAACGAGATTGAGCCCTACAGGGGCGGCATACCGACAGTCCATGGGCACCGCGCGGCCAACTATGGCGCCCCTTTGGGGCTGAGAATCTGGGGTATGCCCGGTACCCAGGGCGCTGCCCTGGGCTGAGGGATGGCGCCCCTTCGGGGCTGAATACCTCGGCCCATCCTTATTGCACAGGTCGACAAAACCGCCGTGCCCGGCGCCAGGGTGCCCGTTCTGCGCAGCGATTGCACACCCCTGCCCTGCCCCACTGCGCAAACTCTGCGCACTTCGCCTCAGGCCGTTACGCGACCGAGCCCCTCGGGGTCACTGCGTCTTGGCGGCCTTGGCGATCATCTCGCGATAGGACTTGCCGAGGCGGGTCAGACCCGCCGAACAGTCGAGCTTGCCAAGCACCAGCTCGATGAAGACAAGCTTGTCCTTGTGCGCGGCCGCTGCCGTCAGGGCCTGCTCAAGCTCGCCCTCGGTGGCCACCCGGATCCCGATCACGCCATCGCCACCGCCAAACGCCGCCGGCAGCAGCGCGTAGTTCCAGCGCTGGATGTCATTGTAGGCGCCATCCTCGTGCAGCACCCGTTCGATCTGATAGCCGTCGTTGTTGATCAGCAGGATGATCGCCGGGCAGCGCAGGCGGATCAGGGATGATACTTCCTGCGCCGTCATCTGAAAGGCGCCGTCGCCCGTCAGTACCACCGCGCGCTTGCCCGGTTCCGCTAGCGACACGCCAAGCGCCGCCGGGGTGCAGTAGCCAATCGACGAGTAGTAGCACTGCACCACGAAATTGCGCGCTTCTTCGATATGGAACTCAGGCGCCGCGCAGAACGCATCGCCCGGTTCGGCAAGCAGCACCATCTGATCGTCGAGAAACACATCCAACCGCGCATAGAAGCGCTCGGCGGACAACGGCCGCGACGCTTCCGGCGTGAAGGCCGGCTTGACCAGATTCAACTGGTCCGGTCGTGAAGCCAGGTAGCTCCGCGGTTGCACCTCAACGGTCAGCGCGCGCATAAAATCGCCCAACTGGACATTGTGGTAGAAATGACTGCGGATACACACCTGTCCGCCACCCACCGCGATCTGACTGCGGCTATCGAGCTGACAACTGAACAGGCCGGTATCCAGATCCGTCATCTGCACGCCCAGCGACAGCACACAGTCCGAAGTCTCCATCTGGCGGCGAACCCCCTCCCGGCTCCAGCCGCCCTGGTAGATCCCGACAAACTGCGGATGCAGTTCCGGCAGCACGCTCTTGCTGCTGAGCATGGTGGCGAAGGGCAGCTCCACGGTCTCCACCAGGCGCAACGCTTCGCCGCCCAAGCCGAAACGCACCAGTTCCGCCCCGGCCAGCACCACCGGATGCTCGGCCTGATTGAGCCGTTGCGCCGCCTCGGCGACAGCATCACGCAGGCTCTCTGGATCGGACTGCGGGCCGTTCAGCGCCGGCAGTGGCGCCGGTGGCCGACAGCGAATATGCGGCATATCGGCCGGCAGCTCGAGATAGACCGGTAGCTTGTGCGCCAGCGCTTTTTGCAGCACCCGGTCAATCGCGTCGGGCGCGGTCAGCGGATCATTCAGCACCGCAGTGTCGATGGTGACCTTATTGAAAATCTCCAGCTGGGTGTCGTAGTCACCGATCAGGTGATGCACCAGCGCCCCGGTCGCCCGCCGACGGCGCGGCGGCGCGCCGCTGATGACAATCAACGGGATGCGCTCCGCAAAAGCGCCGGCAACCGCGTTCAGCAGGCTCAGCGCGCCGACTCCATAGGTCACCGTCGCCACGCCAATGCCCTTCATCCGGGCATAGCCGTCCGCGGCGTACCCCGCATTCAATTCATTGCAGGTGCCGACCCAGCGGACAGGACTGACCAGCACCGCATCCAGAAAATCCAGGGTGTAGTCCCCCGGCACGCCGAACATGTGCTCGACCCCCGCCTCATGCAGGCGCTGCAACAGGTAGCGAGCAATAGTACAGGGTTCTTTCTCAGTCACTGAAAATCTCCAGATTGCCGACATCGCCTCGAGGCCGAACGCCAACCTTGGCACGGTATTGCTGAACTCTCGGTTATCAAGCCTGCCTCAGGCGGAACCTCAGGAGCGCGGTGGAGCCCACTGGAGAGGCGCCTGGCCTCAGGTGCAGCGGTGGAGCCCACTGGAGAGGCGCCTGGCCTCAGGCGCAGCGGTGGAGCCCACCGCATCTCCACGGTTTTCTGGAGAGGCGCCTGGCCTCAGGCGCAGCGGTGGCCCCCCACCGCATCTCCACCGGGTATTCTGGAGAGGCGCCTGGCCTCAGGCGCAGCGGTGGAGCCCACCGCATCTCCACCGGGTATTCTGGAGAGGCGCCTGGCCTCAGGCGCGGCGGTGGCCC
>CAILKC010000447.1 GCA_903834675.1 uncultured Victivallales bacterium
CCCGGGCGCTCCAACATCGCCTGGAGATGCGGTGGGCTCCACCGCCGCGCCTGCGGCCAGGCGCCTCTCCAGAATCCAGTGGAGATGCGGTGGGCCGCCACCGCCGCGCCTGCGGCCAGGCGCCTCTCCAGAATCCAGTGGAGATGCGGTGGGCTCCACCGCCGCGCCTGAGGCCAGGCGCCTCTCCAGAAGACCCGCGCTCAGGTGCTGACGGTTACATCCCGGAAGCCCATGATGCCGCGCTCGAAGAGGAATCCTGCCCCACCGCCATCGAGCACGGTCTCTTCGGCCTCGAGCACCGTCTTGCCGTCGCAGGTGCCGGTGATGTGGCTGCCGCGGCAGACCAGGCGCAGTTCGTGCAACTCGTCCCGGGCCCAGGCCGAAGGCGTCTCGGCCAGGACCGTGTCGCTGCCGTACCAGCGCCGGATGAGTTGCAGGCGGTCACGGGTCTGCACCAGAGCGACGTAGCGCTGCAAGCCCTGGTAGCGCACCAGGATCCCGGCCTGATCGGCCAGGTGGATCTTCACCCGCGCGGCGAAGGTGTAGTCGCGCCAGTCGGTGGTGCCGGTGACCAGGACGCCGCGACCCTCGTTCTTGCCGGCGTGGCGCACCGCCTCGCGGTCGTCCGAGAAGGGGCCGCGTACGATGTCGGCATCGAGGATCCAACCGGGGAAGGTGCCACGTACCAGCGTCGGGCCCTCTTTCCAGGACAGCGCCGGAGCCCCGCCGCACGTCACCCGGTCGCAGTAGAGGGTACCGCGGGCCGCCTTTGGACTGACGATCTCGAAGCCGACGTCACGGACCGGCATGCCGTCCGTCTCGGGGATGGCCAGCGTCAGCGCGGCCGTACCGCCGGGGCGCAGATCCAGTTCCGGACCCGAGATGACCTTCCCTTCGCCTTCGGCCGCGGCGAAGCGCACAAACAGCCGGGCGCGGGCCGCGCCGCTGATCTCGCCCGCCACGCATTCGGCGCGCACGGTCATGCCGGGGTAGAGTCGCGGCGTGGCCTGGATGCCGTAGCCGCCCTGCACCTCGGGCGGCAGGATGGGAGTGCTGATGCGGGCCGTACGTCCCGCTGAGGTCTGGAAGTCCAGCTTTAGGGCAAGCTCCTTGCCTCCCGGCAGCGGCGCATTCGTCACCGCCGCCGCGCCACGGGTCTCGAAACGCTGCTCCTCGGACTGGTAGCCATGCACCGCCCCCGGCAGCGCAAAGTGCTGCCAGGCGCTGTCCTTGGGCGCGGGCCGGGCGGGCCAGCCCATGATGCGGCGGCCGATGCGGGCGAGGTGCAACGCCTCGGCCAGGCAGTCGGTCACGCCCCGCGTGCCCTCGGCGGTGGGCAGGATGATGCGGTCGGCCATCGGCGTGCGGAAGTCATAGGCTTCGCAGATGCGCTCCAGGCCCACCACCAAGCCCAGCACCGAACCGACGTTGGCGGCATTGCAGTCCGTGTCCCAGCCGGCGGTGTTGATGATCGTCTGGGCCAGGTGGAAATCGTCCGGGGCGTAGCCCCAGGCCATGATCATGATGGCGTGGTTGGGGATGACGTGGCAATTGCCGCCGTAGAGCTTGTAGCCGTAGCGCTCGTTGATGCGCTCGTAGGTCCGCCGCCAGTCGCCATCCTCGCGACACCAGGCGCGCACATCGCGATGCACCTGAGCGATGAGCGAGTCTGCCGGAATCAGCCCGATGCCGGTATCGAGCAGCTTCTGCATGTCCTTCTCGACGAAGGCGGCGCTGACCATACCGGCGACCACCACGGCCGCATGCACCGCCTCGCCATCGTGCGACACCGAGGCGCTGCGCCGGGCCAGCGTCGCGGCCAGCTTCGGGTTGCCGGGGGCGACCATGCCGAAGGCGTCGATGAAGATCTGTGCTCCGATCTGCTCGGCTACCGTGTGACCATTCAGCGCGATCGAGCCCGACTGCGGCGCCCGCACCCCGTGCTTCAAGCGCAGGTAGGCCGTGTGCTCGGTCGAGTGGCCCAGGCCACCCCACCAGAGCACCGTCTTGCCCTCGATCAAATAGTTCATCCAGGTGTCGCCAAAGAACTCAACCGGGGTCTCGGCGTAGCGCCCCGAGTCCTCCAGGGCCCGCACGAAGGTGAGCGTGCCGGAGATGTCGTCGTCGGGCACCACCAGCGGCTTGCCGCAGTCCTCGTGGACATAGCGGTCCACCCGCCCCCAGCGCTTCTCCAGAGCGTCCTTCCACCAGCCCTCGAAGGGCCGACCCATGTAGACGCCGATGACCTTGCCCAGGACCCCGGCATACACCTGCTGTTCGTAGTCGCGTAGTGCTTCCATCTTCATGCTCTCCTTGCCGAACCTGCGGAGTCCGCAGCCCGGGGCTCGGATTCACGGATATCTCTAAGCCGACCGTAGGCGGCAACACTCTACCCGCGCTCTGGCTCCGCCTCAACCTGCAGCCGCACATCTTGCAGTAGATGGCGGTTCGGGGTAGATTCCGGCCATGGACTACTCGAAGATCATCACCCTGGAAGCCGGTAAGCGCAGCGGTAAGCCCTGCATCCGCGGGATGAGGATCACCGTCACCGACGTCTTGGAGTACCTGGCCTCCGGCATGACTGAGGACGCGATACTCCGGGATTTCCCGGAGTTGACGTGCGCCGATATCCGTGCCTGCCTGGCCTTTGCTGCGGAGCGCGAGCGTAGACTTGTAGTCGCATGAGACTGCTCTTCGATCAGAACCTCTCCCAGCGACTCGTTCAGCGGCTCGATTGTGCTTTCCCTAACTCCAAGCATGTCAAGGACTTCGCTCTTACCAGTGATGACGACGAACGCATCTGGCGCCTTGCATTGCCGAGGGGTTTGCCATTGTCTCCAAGGACTCTGATTTCCTGTACCGCAGCCTGGTGCGTGGCCACCCGCCGAAGGTCATCTGCATCCGTGCAGGGAACTGCAGCACAGAGCGTATCGCCGACCTCCTTGTTGCGCATGCAGAGCAGCTTGAGGCGTTCCTGGTAGATTCGGGCGAGTCGGTGCTGTTCATCTGACGGCAAGACGACGCTCGGCCCCGCCTGGAAGTTATCACCTGACCTGGAACAGCCGCACGGCCAGGTGGCGCAGGGCTGCGTTCACGGCGGCCACCGGGAATGGCGCCTTCACTGGTTCGGTTGCCCGGGGGCGAGCGCCAGCAGCGGCGTCATGCCCTTGCCCAGGCGGATGCGTGCGTCCTCGAGCACGCCCACGTCGGCCTTGCCCAGTTCCAGCGACCACTGCTGGCCAGGTTCCCAGGCTTTCACACAGAGCTTGGCCTCATGTTCGGCGAGCGTGGTCTGGGCGCTGTCCGCAACGGTGCCATCCGGACCATAGAGCGTCAACCGCACCGTCTCGGCTCCGCTGCTGCTGACCGTGATGCAGAACTTGGCGTCTTTGGCCGGCGCGGCCAGGTACAACCGTTTGGCGCCAAGAATGGTATTCACGCCGCCTTCGGCCAGGACCCCAAGCGGCGCGTTGCTGCTGAGGATGCGGCCGGCGCAGGCGCCAGCGGAGAGGCTGAGCAGGTACAGGCCATCCCTGGCGGGGGTAAAGCGGATCGCCCCGGCGTCCTTGCCGGGCACCGAGCCCGTGGCCACCGGCTGCCAGTCGGGATCCTTGACCTCCCACGTCAGCGCGGCCTCGTAGCGCCCCACCTGCAGCAACTGCACCGCAAGCTCCACCGGCATATCCTTGCGGCAGGAAACGAAGAGCAGATGCTCGCCACGCAAGGCGACCGGCTCGGCGAAGGTCACGGTCTTGCCGTCCGGCGGCGGCAGCAGCGCGTTGCCGGCCTGATTGCCGACCGGTTGCCGCAGATGCAGCATCCACTCCTCGGGGGTTTCGCGGGGTTGCTGCCAGTCGCTCAGACGCCGCTCGTCCAAGGCCCGATTAGCCCAGGCGAACCAGGTGAAGTAGGCCGGGTGATCCTCCTTGTACTTCGGGCCTTCGTAGAAGACCCAGTAGCCGTCCGTCGCGTCGCTGATCATCAGCGCATTGCGGCCGCAGAACTCGGGGTCGGCGCCCTGCACCACCGGGTCGATCCCCCCGGTGTACAGGTACGGAATGCCGGCAGCCTTGGGGATCGCTTGGCCCGCGAGCAGCGCCTTACGGTTCGCGGCCAGGGCCGCTGTCTGCGGCGCGAAACGCGAAGGCCGACCGTAGGTGTTCGCGTCGGCCAGGATCAGCGGCGCCTTCGTCGTGCCCCACTCCGGGTAGATGCCCTGGACCATGAACGGCGTCCCGGGCGCCGGGTAGACGCAGAACTGGAAGGCCGGATCAATGGCATCGACCTGCTGCCGCAAGGCCCGGCAGCGCTCGCGCCAGTGTGCCACCTGGAACTGCTCGAAAGCCTCATTCAGCCCCTGCTCCCGCAGCCAGGCGGCACGCTGGTCCAGCGGCAGCTCCGGCAGCGTGATCTGACGGGCGGCAGCGAAGCGCGCCAGAATGCCATCGTCATAGGAGAGCGAGTAGAGGTTGCCAGCGCCGCCCTTGCCATAGTTTTCGTAGTCCAGGAAGACGCCGAGCAGGGCCGGGTCGGCGGCGCTGAGGCGGGCGTAGTCAAGCACATAGCGCGTGGTCCATTCCCAGAACTCATCCGAGTTCGGGCTCCAGAGCTGCTGCTCACTGCCATTGGCCCAAACCATGCGGCGGCCCGTAGCGACGGTGCCCGCAGGAACGTCAAGTGAACCGCGCATCCAAACGAGATGGAAGATGCCAACCTGCCGACACCAGTCCGTCACCTGGCGGACGGTGTCCAGGTTGTCAAAGCCGTGCCGACCCGAGTAGACGTTGAAACCCGCCTGCGCCGTCTCGCGGATCATCCACTCCTCTGTCTTCCAGCCGCGCTCCGGCTGCATCACCTTGTCCACCAAGATGCGCAGCTTCACCTCGCGGCCAAGCTGCGCCCGAGTCACCGCCGGCGCGGCACTGACCGAGATGGCGGCAGCGGCCAGCGTGGCGGCCGCCGCCAGGCGAAAGGCGCGAGTGCTGTGCATAGAAGTCCCCCGCTTACGCTTGTTTTCAGTGTCACCGCGTATCAAGCTAACGCCCGACCGCCAGTAGGGCAACGCCGTGGAGCGAAAGGAAGCATCATGACGCCGCGCGAGATCATCCTGGCCAATATCGAGTACCGCTGCGACGAGCGCATCGGCATGAACTTCGACGGCGCTCGCCTGAACGACCTCACCGGCGCCGGCGTCCAATGCACCATCCCCACCAAGAAGTGGGTCGAGGGCGCGGTCGAGTACTCCACCGACATCTGGGGCAATACCTGGTTCCGGCTGGAGGCGCTCTCCAAGGGCGGCGAGATCTTCAAACCGGTGCTGGAAGACTGGGCCGACCTCGATCGTCTGCAGCTCCCCGACCTCGACAACCCGGCCTACTACGAGGCGGCCCGCAAGGTCGGCGCCAGCGGCACCGACAAGTTCCGCATCGGCTGGCTGCCCGGCTGGCCCTTCGCCATCTGCCGCTACATGCGCAAGATGGAGATCTACTTCGTCGACCTGGTGACCGAGCGCGAGCGCATCGACATCCTCCACGACCGGGTCACCACCCTGCTCGAAGGCGTCATCGACCGCCTTGGCGAAGCGCGCCTGGATGCGGTCATGTTCTGCGAGGATCTGGGTACGCAGGACCGCGTCCTGATCGGGCCGCGCATGTGGCTCGACATCTTCCGGCCGCTCTACGAACGCCTCACCAGCCGGGCCCACGCCCACGGCATGAAGGTCATCCAGCACTCCTGCGGCTACAACTGGGAACTGGTCGATCCCCTCTGCGAGGCCGGCATCGACTGCCTGCAGTTCGACCAGCCCGCCGTCTACGATCAGCCCGCCCTGGCCGCAAAGCTCCGGCGCCACCGCGTCGGCCTCTTCTCCCCCTGCGACATCCAGAAGGTCCTGCCCACCGGCAACCGCAGCTTCATCGAGGCCGAAACGCGCCGCCTGGTCGAGACCTTCCGCGGCGGCCTTATCGCCAAGAACTACGGCGATCTGCACGGTATCGGCGTCCAGCCCGAATGGGACCAGTGGGCCTACGAGGCCTTCGTGCAGGCGGGGGCGGCACCGGCCCGCTGACCATGGAGGGCGAAGCTCCTGCTGAGCCGCTGCGACCCGCGCGAGCGGCTGTCGATGGTCTGGATGGCTGGCTGTGGCCCGGTCCTGCAGTGACCGCGATGCAGGCGCTTGTGGCCTGGCCTGGCCCCGCGGCCGTCTGGAGCGACTGAGGCCGGGGTCAACTGGCGGCGGCTGCGCCTTCGACGGCGAAGGCAATTACACGGGACTGCTCGGCGAAGGAGACCACCTCAACGCCGCCCCGGGTCAGTTCGCCGAGGATCTCGTCACAGGCCCGACGGCGGCGCGTATCGGCGGAATCGGGCTCCCGAACCACGAACAGCATACGGTCAGGCATAGCGCGCATCGTCTGCAGTCGGTGCACCCGGCTAAGCCAGGCGTCTCCGTGGTCGCGGATCTCGGTGGGCTCGTCCTGACCCAGATTCAGCGGACGAATGGCCCGGACTGCCCGCTGGTTCACCAGGTAGACGAAGGGCATGCGGACATGGAAGTCGTCGTTCCCCAGACGGCTTTCGCGGTAGAATCGCAGAAGGTCATGCGAATGCAGGACTTCCTGCAGCGCTTGGCGCATCCGCGCCTCCTGGTACTCGTGCGTTAGGGCAAACTGCCTTTCCACCAGGTCGGCGTAAAGCGCGTCGAGAGTGGCCTGCGGGTCGTGGGACAGGGCCGTGCCGACTCCGCTGAGGCGGAATAGAGTCTCGCGCGGACGTGTAAGCTCCTGGAACAGGGCGCGGTGAACCTCCGGGGCGACCACCAACGGCAGATCGCCCTCGCGGCCGGCCGGCGTCAACTCGCGCCCAAGACGCTCGAGCTCCTGCACGAGACGGGCACGGCCTTCGGAGAACACCGCCGGATCGAGTTCTGGCCAGAAGTCCGTCACGCGCTTCCGGTGGCTGGTGTCCACCCGGAACAGGAACAGCCCCTCTGTGGCACAGCTCAGGACCACACCGATGTTGGCGAATTCCTCGGTTTCCGGGTAAGGCCGGAACCGGACTGCCGCATAGTTGCAGGCAACACGCGTTGTCATGGCCAGTCACCTCCCCTGGAACGCGGCGACATCCCGCGCGCGAGCCAGGCACTCACGAACCCTCTCACCCAGTACAGGCAGCCATCCTCCGCCTGACAGAGGAAGGGCTGCGTCAGCCCCTGCTCGGAGCGTCGCCATATCTGCACGATGGAGACGCTATCGGCCATTACAGCTCCCCGTGGAACGCCCGGGCCAAGGCGGCGGACATGAGGGTGTCGAGGGCCTCGATGGCAGCTTGGCGCGCGGCATCGGCAGCGCGGACGCGGGCTGCGAGGTCCGCAAAGCGGCGCTGGGCGTCGACGGGGGGCACGGGAACTGGAATGGCCGCCAGCTTGCCGATCCCCAGCGTCCGGTTGCGGCCGGCAGCACCTGGCGAGGCGGCGCGGATGGCAGCCATCCCCTCGTCCGTGAGGAAGTACCGGCAGAGGAACTCCGGCGTCGCCTGCGTCCGATCAACCAGGCAGGTGATGAAGCGGTGCGAGCCGTACCGCCCTTCGTCCTCGGGCTGGACCACGGCAATGGCGCCTTCCCAGGCAAAGACATTGCTGAGCAATAGATCGCCGGGCTCGATGTGGAAGATGCGTTTGCCGCCCAGCTCGGCGCCGAGGATGGGGGGCTTGTGGAACGTCCCCTTGCCGAAGGACCGGATGCCGAGCTCGGGATACCACGTCTCTGGATCCACCTCGACGGCGCGGCGGACGATGGGGGCCACCTCTGAGAGCAGGCGGCGCGGTGCGCCCTTGGCCAGCTCCTCGACCTGTCGCAACAGAAGGGCTTCGCGCTCCGAAGCCGCTTCCTCGCTCAGCCGCCTCGCCTCCTCGACGCGGCGGGCAACCTGATCGAGCAAGGCCACAATGCGGCGCTGCTCGGACAGCGGCGGGAGAGGAATCGACACGTTCTGGAACTGGTGGGGCCTGACGGCCGCGTAGCCGGTGGTACCCTTTGCGCCATCGGCAAGATCACGCCCGATCAGGTTACCAGAGAATACCCAGCGTAGCCATCCGATGTCCACCTTGGCCTTGTCAGGGTCGAACAGGAAGAAATGGCTCGTGCATAGGGCGCCCTCACCTTCAGAAGGAACAACCCCGATGGCGCCCTTCTTGCCCCATATCTCCGACAGGATTATCTGACCCGCTCTGGCAATCTGGTGCCGCTTCATCTTCACTGAGGTACCCGCGACCGATCCCGCGGGTACGGCACCTTTACCGTAGAGACGGACGGAGAGTTTGGGATAGTCCCTATCTTCAAGACTCGTCACGTATTCGCGGTTGACCGCAAGAATGTCTCCCAGCGGCACCAATGGCCACGGCGCGCTCATGGCTGGCCTCCGTCCCGAATGGCCGAAGTCAGCGGCTCATAGCGGTAGACGCCTGGGCTCTCCTGGACTCCGAAGCCGATGCGGCGGCGGGCTTCGTCCTCGGGCGGGGCCGTGAGTTCTCGCAGGGCCTCGAAGACGAGGCGGAACTGGGCATCGTAGCGCTGCTCCAGTTCGTCGAGTTTGAGCGCCAGGTCGGCATGCGAGGCCAGTAGCTCGCGCAGGCGGACGAAGGCGCGCATGATGGCGATGTTGACCTGTACGGCCCGCTCACTGCGCAGCACGCTGGACAGCATGGCCACGCCCTGCTCGGTGAAGGCGTGAGGTCGGTAACGTCGGCCGCCGCGGCCCTCGTTTGAGGTCACAATTTGTGACCTCAAAGTCGCAACTTCATCTGGCGCAAGTTGAAACATGAAATCAGCAGGGAAGCGCGAGAGATTCCGTGCCACCGCCTGATTCAGGACTTTTGGCGCTACGCCATAGAGCGCCGCCAGGTCGGAGTCGAGCATGACCTTCTGGCCGCGGATGAAAAGGATGGCGCGCGCGATACGCTCAAGCGCAACCACATCCGTATCCGGTGCTTGCGGTCCATCAGGGCTGCTGTCGGAGGCCGTTGCCACGCTGGTTCACTCCATCCCACTACCGTGGTTCGATCATCGCGCTTCCTCACACCTGGACAGGTTGCCGCCGGCCACTGAGGTATCTGGCAAACTGCCGGACCCACTCGCGCTGCTCTGGCGTGTCCGGGACACGCGCCCCCCGCGCCGCGGCCACCGTAGCGAACGCCGCATCCGGCGCAGTACCGGCCAGCACCAGCAGGCTGGCGGTCACCAGCGCCGAGCGCCCGATGCCTTGCCGGCAGTGCACGGCCACGTGGCGGCCGGCATCGAGGGCAGTGCGTGGCCCGTCGAGCACGCGGGCGCTGGTGCCCATGGACTGTGGCACGCCGCGGTCGGCGATGGGGAACGCAACCAAGTCGATCCCGTGCTGGCGGCATGCGCGCGCCTCGCCAGCCAGATCGAGTTCGGTCGCTTCGTCGTCGGTGAGCAGCGAAACCACCGTGTGAATCCCGCTGTCTTGCCAGGCCGCGGCCTCGTCCGCGAGCCAGTCGCCGCCCCGGGGACGGAGCACGATGGACAACGGGCCAGGCCAGGGGCCAGGGATGCGGTAGGTTGCGGTTCGGGGAGACATGACTCAGGTCTCCGGTTCTTTGGTCGGATCACCCACGTTCTGCTGTGTCCGCGTCCTCGGCGGCGCCGGCCGCCGCCGGTTCCAGCAGTTCCTGGATCTCCTCCATCAGCACGAGGATGCGCTGCTCCTTGGCGGCGACGTCGGCCGCGATGGCGCTTGGGCTCCGGTGCTCGACCGTAGTCCGGGCGGTCGGGTTCGTGGCGGAGAGGTCGTAGTTGCGGGCCACGATCTCCGCCACCGGGACGATCCAGGAGCGCTCCGAGACGGCGCGGCCGCGGGCCTTCTCCAGGCAGTCGGGCAGGTCGTTCTCGGGCACCGGCCGTTGCGTCTTGGTCAGGCTGAAGCCGACGGCCTGCACGTCGTAGTACCAGATCTCCCGCGTGCCCACGGGGTTGCCGGCGGCGTCCATCTGGCGGTCGAAGAAGAGCAGATCCGTCTTGGGGCCGGTGCCGCTGGCGACGGCGTTGGCAAAGACGCCAGCCGGGAGACTTATGATCGTGTGCAGGTTGAACTGCTCCAGAAGCTCCTTCTTGGCCTGGACGTAGGCGCTGTCGTTGGCCTTGAACAGCACGCCTTCATCGATGACCATGCCGACGCGGCCGTTGCGCTTGACCTTGCGCATGATGTGCTGCAGGAAGGTAATCGAAGTGGCCTTCGACGGGTACGGAAAGTTGGCGGTGACGCTGTCGTGCTCGGTGCCGCCAAAGGGCGGGTTGGTGAGGATCACGTCAAAGCGGTCCTTCTCGGTGAACTTGCGCACGTCGTCGGCCAGGGTATTGCGGCGCAATAGGTTCGACGAGAAGACGCCGTGCAGGACCATATTCATGCAGCCGAGGAGATAGGGCAGTCCCTTCTTCTCCTGGCCGAAGAAGGTGGATTCCTGGAGCCGGCGGTTGTCGCTGGGCAGAATGCGGTCACCGAGAGCGGCGCGCAGGTAGCGGTCGGCCTCGACCAGGAAGCCGGCCGAACCCATGGCCGGGTCGTAGACCGTTTCGGTGAGCTTGGGGTCGACCATGCGGACGACGAACTCGATGACTGGTCGCGGGGTGTAGAACTCGCCGCCCATGCCGCCCTCGCGCCCGAGTTTGGCGAGCATGGATTCGTAGAGGTGCGACAGAGTGTGAACGTCCTCGGCCGAATCGAAGGCAATCCCTTGGATGGCGTCGATGGCATCGCGGAGGATGGCGCCGTCCTTGAGCATCTTGGCGGGCGCATCCATGAACAGGGCCGCGACCACCGAGCGGGCGCTGTCCCCCTTGAGCGAGCGGAGGTAGGGGAAGAGCTTGGCATCGAGAAAGGTCAGCAGATCGCGGCCGGTGAGGCGACGCTCCGGGTTCGTCCAGGCCGACCAGCGGTACTCGGGAGCCAGGATCGGGGCGACCTCGTGGCCATCGAAGGCCGCCTCGGCGGCATGCCGGTCCTCCATCTCCTCCAGGCACTTCAGGAACAGCAGCCAGGAGATCTGTTCGACGTAGTCCAGCAGGCTATTGGTGTTGTCGTCCTGGCGCAGGACCTTGCAGGCCTTCCAGAACTGCGTGTTGAGGGTTTCGCGGGACATCGGCTCAGGCGGCCTCCTCGCTATACAGGCGGCGGATCATCTCGTCCAGAGCGCGGCGGAGTTCGGGCACGCCGCCGAAGGCCTTGGCCACGCGGCGCAGGTCGCTACGGAACGGCGCCAACGTGAAGACCTGGGAATCGGCCACTTCCAGAATGCCGCCGTAGCGGTACTTGTCGAGCAGAGCCAGGAGGACCGCCCGCGCCTCGGTATCGAAGCTCTCCAGGAACTCGCGGTGCAGGGTGAAGAGGGCATTGGCACGCTCCTCGCGACTGTGCAACTCCGCGCCGAAGCCGATGTGGGCCAGCAGATCGAAGGAATCTGCGTCAGGCCGTTGGAGGATGGCCCGGAGAATGTCCACGTGCACCATGCGGGACTCCAGCTCAGCCAGCAACGGGTCGCGGCGCCGTCGGTCGGTCCAGGCCTCCTGCAAGTCGATCATGGAATGACAGGCCTTCAGGACCTCGGCGCGGACCTTCTTGAGATAGTCCTCGGGGGTGACCAAGGTGCCGTCGGCGTCACGCTCCTCGTACGTATCGTCCGCAACCTGCACGTCGAGGCCAGTGATCCGGATGAGCAGGTGTGGTTGCTCCTTGGCCGGCTTCAGAGAGAAGTCGATAGCATGGGGGGATGAACAGGGCTCGATGGCGACCGTCATCTGGCAGCCGAGAAAGCCATGGGCGCCAGCCGACAGAACGATGTTTCCTGTGCCTACCGCGGTGAAACGGTAGTCGCCGCCGTCGGTCGTCAGGCAGTCGGTCACCTCGTTCGGGCCGACCTGGAGGCAGACACGGGCTCCCGCGATGGGCTCCCCGGTGCCGGCGGCGCGGACGACGCCCTCGACCACCGAGGTGTACGGCGGGCCGGTCTGGGCGCCGCCGTCCCCCGGCTCCTGGGGTTTGTCCCAGTCGTCGAAGAGGCGGCTGGCATCGGTATAGTCGATGACCCGGAACCAGTACTTGCCGGTGTCCGGGCAGAGCCGCGAGCCGCGGCCCACGATCTGCTTGAAGGTGACCACAGAGCCGATGGGTTTCATGAAGACGATGTTACGGACGCTCGGGGCGTCGACACCCGTTGTAAGGAGGTCAACCGTGGTGGCGACCACCGGCACCTGCTTCTCGGTGTCCTGGAAGCGTTCCAGAAGGGCCTTGCCCGTCGCGCCCTCCTCCGAGACGATACGCACGGCGTAGTCCGGCAACCCCAGGTCCGCGTTCAGACGGTTCAGCTCTTCGGTGACCCTGAGCGCGTGGTCCATGTCCGCGCAGAACACCATGGTCTTCTCCATGCGACCGTAGGTGCGCATGAGCTTGGCGAGGTGCTCGCAGAGCTTCCGCACGTGATCCGGCATGGTCACGGCCTTCTCGAAGTCCGGCAGGTTATACCGGTCCCGGAGCTCAGCACCAGGAGGGACCTCGAGCTCGGCTCCGTCCTGCACTGCCGCAGCCACATCCAGGCCGTGCTGGGTGTGATAGGTGATCCAGCGATGCACCTTGTAGGTGGCCAGGAAGCCGTCGTCGATGCCCTGCCCGAGCGAGTAGACGAAGGTCGGCTTGCCGAAGTAGCGGTAGGTGTCGATGTTCTCGGTCCGCCTGGGGGTGGCGGTCATACCCAGATGAACGGCCCCGTCGAAGTGCTTCAGGATCGCATTCCAGGTGCCAAAGCCGGACCGGTGGCATTCGTCGATCACGATGAGATCGAAGAAGTCGCGCGGATAGCGCTCGTACAGCCGGTCGCCGTGCAGGCCGGAGTACAGGGCCTGGTAGATGCTGAAGTAGACGGTCCGGTTCATCGGGGCCTGGCCCTCGGCGATCGTCTCGCGCTCCTTGCCAAAGGGCTCGAAGGTGTTGTAGGCCTGGTCACGGAGCACATTGCGGTCGGCGAGGAACAGCACGCGGGGGCGGTCGTCGCCGCCCTTGCGGTTCCAGCGGGCGTGCCAGAGCTTCCACGCGGCCTGGAAGGCGATCAGCGTCTTCCCCGTACCGGTGGCCAGGTTGATCAGGATGCGGGTTTGACCCTGGAGAATAGCCTCGATGACACCGTTGACCGCGACCTCCTGGTAGTAGCGCGGCGTCTTGCCTCCCGCCGTGCAGTACGGCACCAAGAGCGGGTTGGCCGCTGGTGAGGCGGCCAGCGACTTCGCGGCGCACAAGCGCTGCCACAGTTCCTCCGGTGAAGGGAAGGCGACGAGCGACCGCTGGCGGTTGGTGGTAAAATCCCATTCCTCGATGCCATGGCCGTTCGTCGAGTAGGCGAAAGAGAGGCCAAGCGTCTGGGCGTAATCCTTGGCCTGCTGGAGGCCAGCCCCAGGCTCGAGGTCTTCGGCTTTAGCCTCAACCACCGCGATCGACAGCGACTCCGCGTAGCGCAGAAGAAAGTCCGCCTTCTTGGCCTTGCGGCGCTTGTGGCCGTCCCCTACCAGCACGACCTGACCATCGGTGAAGAAGTGCTGCTCTGCGAGACGCCAGACAGGATCGCCCCAGCCGGCCTGCTTGAGGGCTGGAGTGACGTATACGCGGCATGTGTCGGCTTCGTTCATGGCACCTATACTGGCTCCCCCTACGACGCGGCCGGGCCAAAGTCGGTTGCTGGGTTCAGCTTCCCCAGCCACCCGTGTTCTCTGCGTTCCTCCGAGTTTCCCACCTCTGCGGCAATCCTACTGTAGCGTATGGTAGCGACCAGGCAACATGGTGGCAGCGGGGAAGGGCGCCCGCTCCCTTGTCGAGGAGGCCCGGCCGCGCTATCCTGTCTGGCCGCGGAACCAGACGACAGCGACCATGTAATCACCGCTCCCTGTCTCGCGTTGCCTCTTGACCGGTGCCAGCAACGTGGAGTATACCATGGCCAATGCAGGCGCGGTGGCCGTGGCCTTCGCGACGGTCGCATATCGGACCACGACGGCCGAAGCGGCGACACCCGAGGTAGCCGGCACCCCGCCGCACTGGGAGTGGTCCGGCTGGGGCGGCGGCTTCTTCTGGAGTTGCGCCTGGAATCCGGCGGACCGTCGCGTCCTCTACCTGGGCGGGGACGTCGCCGACGCTTACCGTTCACTCGTGTTACGTTACGATCCCACGACCCGCGACCTCTGGGCTGGAGGCGTCGGTGTGTTTCGTTAGCGGCAGTAGAGTGTGAACTGGCGTGAGGCGGAACAGACACGGCAGACAGGACAAAAGGAGAAGACCATGAAACGGCTAGGATTACGGCGGTGCTCTCACCGGCTCTCTGCGGCAGCGGCGCTGCTGCTTCTCGCGGCGGGCCTGGCCCGCGCCGAGCCGCTCGTTCTCTACCTTGCCCCGAACGGCTCGGATGCCTGGTCGGGACGCTTGGCCGCGCCGACCGCGGACCAGAAGGATGGCCCGTTCGCTACCCTCGAACGGGCCCGCGACGAAATCCGCCGTCTCAAGCAGGGCGCCGGCCTGCCTGCTGACGGCGTCGCCGTGGCCCTGCGCGGTGGCAGCTACTTCCGCGGCGAGGCGCTGGGGTTGGGCGAAGCGGACTCGGGCACGGCGACGGCGCCCATCGTCTACACGGCGTATGGCGATGAAGAGGTCCGGTTGAGCGCCGGCAAGGCCATCCGCGGCTTCGTGCCGGTCGCCGATCCGGCCATCCTCGAACGCCTCCCGGCTGAGGCGCGGGGGAAGGTCCTGCAGACCAGCCTGTCAGCGCAGGGCATCACCGACTTCGGCGTGATCGGGTTGCAGACCCGCCAGGCGTCGCTGGCCGCGCTGGAGCTGTATTTCGACGGCAAGCCCATGACCCTGGCCCGCTGGCCGAACACTGGCTTTGCGAAGGTCGCCGGCGCTCCCAAGGGCGAAAAGGGCGACCAGTTCGCCTACGCCGACGAGCGCCCGGCGCGCTGGCTCGCCGAAACCGATGCCCGCGGCAATGGCTACTGGGACTTCGACTGGGCCTCCTCCCATGTCGCCTTCGCCGCCATCGATACGGCCAAGCGCACCATCACCACCAAGCCCCCCCACGCTAACTACGGCTATCGCAAAGGCGGACGCTTCTACGCCTACAACCTGCTGTGCGAGATCGACCAGCCCGGCGAATGGTACTTGGACCGCGGCACGGGCCTGCTCTACTTCTGGCCACCCGCCGACCCTGCCAAGGCGCTCATCGAGGTGTCGCTGGGGCCGGGCTTCCTGACCCTGGACAAGCTGTCCTTCGTCACCTTCCGCAAGCTGATTCTGCAGGGGTGCCGCGGCGAAGCGGTCACTATCCGCGGCGGCGCCCACGTCCAACTCATCGGCTGCACCCTCCGCAACCTCGGCACCCGTGCGATCACGATCACGGGCGGCACCGACCACCGCATCGCCGGCTGTGACCTCTATGACATCAACGAAGGCGCCATCTCCTGCTCCGCCGGCGAGCGCAAGACCCTGACCCCGGCCAACCACGTCATCGAGAACTGCCTCTTCACCCGGATCGGGCGCTGGCAGCGCACCTACACTCCCGCCGTGAGCCTGACCACCGTCGGCTGCCGGGTCGCCAACAACCTCATGTACGACATCGCGCACTCCGTCCTGCTCTTCAGCGGCAACGATAACCTCATCGAGTACAACGAGGTCCACAGCATGGGCTACGAGGGCGGCGAGATGGGCGCCTTCTACTGCGGCCGCAACTGGACGCTGAGCGGCAACATCCTACGCTACAATTACCTCCATGACATCTACAATCCCTGCCCGCAACGTAACCGCGCCTTCATGCTCGACGACGGCGCCGCTGGCATCACGATGATCGGCAACCTGATCGTGCGCGTCGCCGAAGGCATCAGCCTGAGCGGCATCAACAACGCCATCGACAATAACCTCTTCGTGGACTGCTATCCGGCGATCGGCTGCTGGGGCGGCGCGGCGGCCTTTCCACCCTTCGACCCCAAGGCGGGCCATAACCCGACCATGTGGCCACCGCTGCAGGAACTCGCCCTCGACCAGCCGCCGTGGAGTGTGCGCTTCCCGGAGATGCTGCCCCTGCGCGAGGCCATCCGGACCGGCGGTCCCGTGCCGCCCGAGTGCCGCGCCCGGATCACCCGCAACATTGTCTGGCAGGGCGACCCGGCCTGGGCCGGCTTCCACATGACCCAGGACAAGGCCGCCTGGGTGATCGCTGACAACCTCGTCGGCGAGGATCCGCTGTTCGTGGATGCTGCCAAGGGCGATTACCGACTGCGGCCCGAATCGCCGGCGCTCAAGCTCGGCTTCAAGCCCATTCCGGTCGAGAAGATCGGGCTCTACGCCAGTTCCGAGCGCGCCTCCTGGCCGGTGCGGCACGAGGTGCGCCAGGACGTCTGCCGCGACTACGTCTACGCGCCGCCCCCGGCCCCGCCGCGTCCAACCGTGCCGCCCCTGCGCGTCCCGCGCCTGGTCGCCGCGCCGACCCTCGATGGCGCGCTCGGTGAGGGCGAATGGCCTGGGCCTGGCGTGGCGTTGGAGCAGGATGCGGCTGGCGATGTGGTCTTCAGCCCCAGCCGGGCCTGGCTGGGTTGGGACGACCAGGCACTGTATGTGGCCTTCAGCAACCCGGTGAACGGCACCAATCCCCTGGCGCTCGACACCGCCTGGGGCAAGTCCGAAGCGGTCGAGGTGGCCTGGCGTCAGGCGGATACGAAAGGCGCGCCAATCCTGGTGCTGCGCGGCTATGCCAAGGGCGCGTTCGAGAGCAGCAACGAGGCTGGGGCAAACCCGGAGCTCGCGCGGCGGGCGACGGCCGGAGTGACCTTCGCCGCCAAGGCGGTCAACGCCAGCCTGTGGACCTGCGAATGGCGTATCCCCTTCGCCGCGCTCGGGGTCGAACCGAAGGTCGGGCGCAGCCTCAGCGCCAACTTCACGGTGCGCAAAGTCGCCGACAACCTTTGGGTCATGTGGGTCGCCACCGGCGGTCGCTCCTGGGAACTCGACCGGGCTGGCCGACTGGAGTTGGTCGAGACCCCGAAGTAGGCACGGTAATCCCGGCACGCCGGGCGAGGACAGCCTCGCCCGGGCCAAATCCCCAGCGTCAACTCCTGAGTTTCTCACCCACGAAAGCGAGGTCCGCGTGACTACCAGCGCCAAACCGCAACCCCAGGCCGCCCCCGGCGGGCGGGGCATGACCGCCCCGGCCGCCCCACCGCAGACCCGGACGGAGCCGCCCCTGATCGCTAGCGCTGCCGAGCTCAAAGCGCGCCTCGGCAGCCAGTTGCACATCACCCGGCCGGACTATGTGGTGTTCGTGCCGGAGGTCAGTGGCGACCAGGTCAGCGACACCGGCAATGAGCATTTTCTGGTCTTCGACGGGCCGGACGGCTCGCTGCTGGCGGTGTGGACCCAGAGTTCCATGGAATGCTACTCACCCACCTTGCCGGCGGACCAGCACATCGCCTTCTCCCGCAGCACCGACGAGGGCGTCACCTGGAGCCCGGCGCGCGTCATTGCCGGTCCGCAGAAAGCAGGGCAGGGGCACATGGCGAGCTGGGGCTACCCACTGGTCAGCCGCTCTGGCCGCATCTACGTGCTCTATAACCAGCATATCGGCAAGCACGACACCTTCTACCACCACACCGGCTGGGTGCATGGCATCTACAGCGACGACGTCGGGCAGACCTGGTCCCCGCCCGAGAATGTCCCCGTGGCCCGCAGCTGCAACGACAACCCTGACCTCAGCTTTCCGCCCAACATGCTCTGCTGGCAGAAGCCGCTGCGCCTGGGCGCCGCGGGCAAGTACCTCGCCGGTTTCACCCGCTGGACCAGCAACGCGGTGCGGACAAATCCCACCAAAGACTGGCGCTCGCACGACGCTCGCGTCGAGTTCATGCGCTTCGAGAATGTCGACGCGAACCCCACCCCGAAAGACCTGCAGATCCGCTGGTTTGCCGCCAACGAACAGGCGCTCACGGTGCCCTTCCCGGGGAACCCCGAGACCAGCGCCTGCCAGGAGCCAGCCATCGTGAAGCTTCCCGACGGCCGGCTCTTTGTCGTCATGCGCACGGCTTCGGGCAGCCCCTTCTGGTCGCTCAGTGCTGATGCGGGCGAGACCTGGACCCAGCCCCGGCGGTTGCTGCGTCGCGACGGCGGCGAGCCGGTCCTGCACCCGCTCTCGCCCTGCCCGATCTACGACGTCGGCGGCAATACGGCCGGCAGCGGCCGCTATGCCCTGTTCATCCACAACCACGACGGCCACTACGGCGCCTACGGCCCACCCGACTGCAGCTACCACCGCCGCCCGATCCACCTCGTGCCTGGGACCTTCCAGCCCGGCGCCGAGCAGCCGGTGTGGTTCGGCGAACCGCAGTTCTTCATGGACCACGATGGCGTCGGACTCGGCCTGCCCGGCACCCGCGGCCGGGTCGATCTGGCGCTTTACTCCAGCTTCACCGTCCGCCAGGGCCGCGCCGTGCTCTGGTACCCGGAACGCAAGTTCTTCCTCCTGGGTCGCACCCTCGGCGCCGAGTGGTTCGCGTGAGGGCGGAAGTGAGCCGCGACCAGGCTGCCGGAATCTTGGGCCTACCCCAGGGCGCAAGTCAGCTCCGTAGGTGGTGACTACTCAGGTCCTAGGGTTCCAGGTTCAGGGTTCAGGAAACGGCGAGACGGCGAGACGGGGAAACGGCGACTGGAGGAGAAGGAGACGGAGAGGGAAACGGCGGAGAGAAAAACAGGGTTCTGACCGCCGCGGCGGTTCAGCCGGGCCCCCGGCTGCGGCCGGACATAGCGGAATGAGACTTGCCGCCGCGGTTCCCCTTCCGATCCGGCCGGTACGCGGCGGATCGCCTGGAGGGCGGCCCTGCGTGGCCGCCGCGGCGCCGACGCAGCGGCGCCCTCCAACGCCCGTTGTCCGCGGCGGCGGACGAAGGGCGGAAGGGGAAGCGCCTTGGGTCATACGAGGTTGCGGCAAACCTCATCCAAGGGTTTTCCTGGAGTCTCAGACCAGGATACGGCGCCATCCCGAGGTTTGGCGGGCAAGTACAGGGGCGGCTTTGCCGAGTCGGCACGCCGCCGTCTGGGTAGAGCGCCCCGCCGGACAGCGGGGCTGCGGCGGCGATGTGCCCGGCCGGGCGAATTGACCTGGAACCCAGGGGTTAGGCCCGCTACATTTGGACGAGATGCGTCGCGTTGCGCAAGAGGCTACACCCATGCTATGCAGATCTATGCCACCGCGGGTTGGGAAGTTCCGCCCTGTGCGGGCCTGCCGGTGCGAAGTTGCCCTGCTGGGGGCGCTGCTTGCCCTGCTGCTCAGCGGCTGCGACTTTCTCCCTCTGACCGATGAACAGTTCGTGAAGAATAAGATGCGCGAGCATGCCGAGGCGGTGACCGCGCGGGACTGGCGGACCGCGGCCGCCTTCTACGACTTGAACGTGAAGTGGCAACGAGATGTGGTGGTGAGGACGCCGAAGGGTTGCTGGAGTTTCAGGAAATGCAGAAGCAGCAGCGGGGCACCGTGACGCTGCAGGGGTCTCAACGGGCAACCGTGACCTTGCAGGGGCGGGACGCGGCGAAGGGTTTCCTGGCATCCTTGAACGAGATGACCCAGATGGACGAGTTCTTCATCATCGTCAACA
Organism: uncultured Victivallales bacterium; assembly: GCA_903834675.1. The sequence continues at coordinate 19,683 of CAILKC010000447.1, forward strand.
GCACCAGTAAACTGAGCCCTGACCTGATCGAGGCGAAGGTGACGATGCAGGCGCACCTGGTGCTGTCGAGTGCCGAACTGAATTTCTCAAACCGCTTCTGGGATGCGCGGATGGGGTGGGTGAAGCGCGGCCCCGGGAAGTGGCAGATCGCCTACATCATCGAGACGACCGACCGCAGGAGCGGCACGTTCAGCCGCATCTGAGGGCAGGAACGTCTAGCCTTTGCTTTCCCCGCTCCCGCTCCCGTTCCCATTCCCGTCCCCACCGCCGAAAAGTCGCCGCAAAAGGTTTGCCTTGGCAGGCTCTGGCGGTGGCGGTGACGGCGGCGTAAGCGCGAGCTCGGTTTCACCGGCCAGGAGCCGCTGGTTGATTTCCTGCGTTTGCGTCTCGGGGGAGAGAGCGCCGTCGGTGGGCGAGGCTTTCCTGACGACCCTGTCCTCGCCCTCGCTGAGCTTGAGAACGGTGTGGCCGATGTCGACGCGATCACCGAGGTGTAGTCTGATGCGATGGGAAATGCGCTTACCGTTCACGAAAGTGCCGTGGCGGCTGCCCAGGTCTTCAATGGAGATGGCATCTCCCTTGCGGTAAATCTCGGCGTGCGCCCGGGAGCAGGCCTTATCGAACAGCATGATACCTGTATCGGGACAGCGACCGACCCGGTTGACGCCTTCCTTGATGGCGAAAACCTCTTCGGAGTTATTGCCGTGCGTGCATACCAGCCTGGGCATTGGCGCACTCCTGAGCGTGGTGCGGATGATAAACCCATACAAACAGCTAACTATCTAAATGATAGCCTGAGTATGCGGGGAAAGCAAAGGCAGCTGCCAAGAACGGG
>CAILKC010000448.1 GCA_903834675.1 uncultured Victivallales bacterium
GGGTCCTTGGCATCGCGGGATCCAGGGCGGCGAGGGTGGGGATACCGCGAACCCGGCCCCGGCGGGTCCTTGGCATCGCGGGCTCCAAGGCGGCGAGGGTGGGGATACCGCGAACCCGGCCCCGGCGGGTCCTTGGCATCGCGGGATCCAGGGCGGCGAGGGTGGGGATACCGCGAACCCGGCCCCGGCGGGTCCTTGGCATCGCGGGATCCATATCGCGCGGCGGCCTTGTGGAATGCGTGTGGCAAGGTCGCCAACGGCGACCGCGACACCGCTTTGGCTTGGCGCCGGTGCCATGCCTGACGGAGTATGTTATCGAGCAACCAGATACGTCAGACAGACCACGGGTTGTTGCGCTGCCCAGCCCGGTTTCTTGAAACAGCCCTGGTGCCGTGAGCCTTCGGCTCGAAAACCTAGGCCCGCCAGGCCATGATCGAACAACGGAGAACAAGCCCATGATCACCCGAGGTGTCTGGCTGGGGTGCAGCCTGCTGGTCCTGTTCGTCGTGCCGCTGCAGGCGCAGCGGGTCGTGACGTCCGGCGGGTTGAAGCTGGAATTCGGCCAGGACGGCAGCGTTACCGGCCTCGCGGTGGGCGACAAGCCCTGGCCCTTGGCCAAAGCAGCGCTCTCCGGCCTGCTCCTGCGCGACGTTGCCGCAGAGGGCCCGTTCGTGGCTGCCGGGGGCGCGCTCACCGCCGTGGCGGATGGGCTGGCGCAGACGGGCATCAACGCCCTGCTCAAGCTGGACATCGAGGCGACCTATCGGGCCCGTTCGGGGGCGATCGAGGTCAAGGGCTTCATTCACGACCGCTCGGCTCAGGACCGCGCTATCACGGTACGTCTGGCACTGCCCGTGGAGGCCGCGGGGGGTCTCTGGTGGCAGGATCTGCTGAACCATGAGACCATCGGCAGCGACGTCTACGCCAATCTCCATAACACCGGCGTGGGCGCCACCGGCAACACCTCCGCCTTCCCCTGGGCCGCCATCTCGGCCGCGCCGGGCGAGCTGTGCCTGGGTGTGCCGATGAACCGCTTCGTGGTCCACCGCCTCGCCTACGACGGGCAGCTCAAGAGCTTCACCCTGGATGTCGACTTCGGCCTCAGCCCGCTGACGAAAGCCTTTCCCTCGCGCGCCGACTTCGCCTTCGTCATCTACAGCGCTGACCCGCGCTGGGGTTTCCGCGCTGCCACCGCGGCCTACTATGCCCTCTTCCCCGACGCCTTTGTCCGACGCGCCGAGAAAGAGGGGCTGTGGATGCCCTTCACCGAAATCTCCAAAGTGCAGGATGCCGAGGACTTCAATTTCGCCTTCCAGGAGGGTGCCACGAAAGTCGCCTGGGACGAAGCCCATGGCATCAACAGCTTCAAGTACATCGCACCTCATTGGGCCATGCTGTGGATGCCGGAACAACTGACGAAGCCGACGCGCGAGTTCGTGCAGCAGAAGCTGGCCGCCGATCTCACCTCTACAGATGCCTCCGTGCGCCAGGCGGCGCAGGTCATCGTCAACGGCGCGGGCAAGAATGCGCAGGGCGAGTACCATTACACCATCGGGCAGGCCCACTGGGCGCCCCACAAAACCGGCTATATGGGTTGGTATGCCATGTACGCGGCCAACGCCGACCCAGACCTCGCGCAGCTGGGGAAGGGTCCCACGACCGGCACCGAAGCGCTGGCCACAGTCGACCGTGAGATGGCGACCTACAACCGGCCGGGCGCATTCCTGGACGGCTTCTACTTCGACGGGGTGGACGAACGGCCGCTGGACAACTACGCCACCGAGCACTTCCCCTTCGCCGCCGCGCCCCTCACCTTCGGCACAGACACCCGGCGCCCACTGCTGTGCGGGGCGTTCACTTCCTACAAGTTCGTCCAGCGCGTGGCTGAGAAGATGTGGGCGACCCAGCGGCTGACCATGGCCAATGGCGTCCCCTCGCAGTTCCCGTTCTCGACCTACTACCTCGACATCGCCGGTTCGGAGCGCGAACCGTCCATCGAGAGCGAGCCCGTGCCCCGCAGCTACCTGGCCTACGCCCGGGCCCTGCTCTACCACAAGCCACTGGTGCTGCTCTACAAGCCCCGTCTCGAGGAACGCTTTGACCGCGACCTCTCTCCCTACCTGGTGGACTACATGCATGCCTGTCTGCCGTATGCGGCCGAGCCCAGCCTGTTCATGCTCTTCAGCGATACGGACCCCAGTTTCTACTACAACTTCTGGGAGCGCCCCGACTGGTACAACCGCTACCGTTCGATCTTCATCGACTTCCTGCCTTTGGTCAAGCGCCTGGCTCTGGCCGGCTGGGAGCCGGTTACCCAGGCGCGAGCCAGCGACCCGAGCATCGTGGTCGAGCGCTTCGGCAGCCAGGACCTGCATCTCGTGGCCCACAACCCCGCACGGCAGGGGGCGCCCGTGACCTTCACCCTTGAGGTCGACGCCGGGCTGCCCGTCGGCTCGCTGGCCTGTGCCGTCAATCTCGTGGATGGTGCCGCCGTACCGGTTCTGCCTCGCCCCGAGGGGGGCGTGCGCCTGCAACTCACGCTTGCCCCGCGGCGGTCGGCGGTGCTCGCTTTCGCCGCGCAGCGGCAGCACTTGGTCAGCTTCGACCTCGGCGAGGCGGCACGCTACGGCGAGATTGCCGTATCCCGGCTACAGGACAAGCTGAACCCGACCAGCGACCTCGACTTCAAGTCCGACCCCGGCGACACCGGCACGCCCGCGGGCTTCGCGCCGTACCGCGAGGGCGAGGTAACCTTCAGCTCTGAGCGGCAGGCCTGCCATTCCGCACCGCGTTGCACGAAGGTCGTGCTCAGCGGCAAAGCGCGCGCCGTCCAGACCGCGCAACTCCGGGTCCAGCCTGGGATCACCTACCGTTTCTCGATGTGGGGGAAAGCCGACCTCCCGACGCCGGGAACCGTCAGCTTCTATGTCCGTTGGAAGGATGAGCTTGGCAAGGATGGCAAGACCCTCGACCGCGCGCCGCTCACCGCCACCAGCGACTGGAAGCAGCTCGAGCTCACCGCGACCGCCCCCGCCACCGCGACTGCGGTCATGCTGGCCCTGGTCGGTACGCACCAGGGCGAAGGCACGGGCACGGTCTGGTTCGATGACCCCAGTGTGGTTGCCCTCGGCGAGAACGGACAGCAGACCGCGCTTCTGCCAGCCCTTCCGGTGACGCCGTCGGCCACGGCTACACGACTGGCGGCCGAGCTCCAGCAGCGCCGCGAGCAACTGCAGAAGCTCCTGGTGTCGGCCCCCGACGCCACCGACGCCAGCGCGGCCTGCGCGCGGATCCTGGCGCTGGCCACAGAGCTCGACCAGCAGGCCGCGGGGGTGCGTCGGGAAACGCCCGAGTACGCCAACGTCGCGGCCGCACTGGACGTGAGTGCCGGACGTCTGCGTCGTGCCGGCGGCGTGCTGGCCGCCTGGCAGTTGACTCTCACCGGCGGCGGCCAGGTCGCCCTGGGCGAGACGCCGCAGTTTGTGGTGCAGGTCCAGGCCGGAGCGCTGCCCCTCGAACAGGTGTCCGTCGCGCTGCAAGGGGAAGCCGGCCCGGTTGGCGGACCCGCTCCGGCCCCCTTCGCCCTCAAGGTGGGCGAGAGCAAGACCTTCAGCTTCAGTAGCCCTGCTCCGGGCTCAGTCGGGACCAGCCAGCGCCTCAAGGCCAGGGCTCGCGCCAGCGTTGCCGGAGGACACGTCCTGACCCTCGAACGCGAGGCCTCGTACAGCCTCGTCTCACCCTGTGAAAGCACTCTTCAGGATCTGGGGCAGGACGAGGATGGGCGCGTGCGTCGCCTGCTGCTCAACGCCTGCAACCGGCGGCGCGAGAAGACGCTGCCCGTGCATGTGACCGTCTCCCCACCCCAGGGCTTCACCGCCTCGGTGACGGATCAGACCATCGATATCGCACCTGGCGCGGAGCTGAAGTTACCGATCAGCCTGACGGTCGGCGGCAGCGAGCCGAGCGGCTGGCTGGAGGCCACGATTAAGGCCACCTGGGAAGGCGGCGAGCAGTCCCACCCGTACGCCCAGCTCTACTGCCCGGCCAGCGCCAACCGGCTCACGAACCCTGGCTTCGAGGGCAGCCAGGATACGACCGCCACGGGGTGGGCCCCGGCTGGCAAGAGCGGCTACACCCTCGACGCCAAGATCGCCCACGCCGGCAAGCAGTCGGTCCGAGTGAGTGGTCCCGCGGCCGGGGCCCGGCAGCGGCTCGAGTTGAACCAGTCCGTCGCCAGGCCGCTCATACTGCGCGGCTGGAGCCGCTGCGAGCAACCCGGCGAGCCGCCCGCCGCCGTCATGACCATCGGCCAGACCGAACAGGCCCCAAGCGCCGCCGCGCGGCGCTCGGCAGACTACGCCCTCTACGTTGACCTGCACTACATGGCCGGCGGGGCGCTCTATGGTCAGGTCGCTACCTTCGACCCGACCGCCGCGGGCTGGCAGTTCTCCGAGAAGATCATCTCCGTGAACCAGCCGGTCAAGGACGCCACCGTCTACCTGCTGTACCGCCACCCGTCCGGCAGCGCCTGGTTCGATGACGTTCTTCTGGCCGAGGCCGAACCGAACCTGGCCCTGCTGCCCGGCGTCATGGCCAAGACCGACAGCAGCTACCAAGGCTACACCCCCGCCGCCCTAACCGACGGCGTCACCGACACCGCTGGCCTCCCGTGGGACAAAGCCGCCTGGGCCTCCGACGACGCCGCGCGCGAGCACTGGGTCGAGTTGACCTTCCCCCGCGAGGTCACCCTGCAGACCGTCCTGCTCTACTGGGCCGTGGACGTGGGCAACACCTGGACCTCGTGCCGCTACGCAATCCAGGTCCTTGCCGATGGCGCCTGGCGCGACGTGGCGACCGTCGCCGGACAAAGCCAGCGGGATCTGTCGGTCCACCGCTTCGCGCCGGTCGCGACCACGCGCCTGCGCCTGTTGCAGCCGGCAGGCGGTGGGCCGGTGACACGCCCGAACCTCCTCTGGCTGCGGGAGATCGCGGTGCTGCCCGTGCCCACAATACCGGAATGAGACGTGCCGACGCGGTTCCCCTTCCGATCCGGCCGGTACGCGCCGGATCGCCTGGAGGGCGGCCCGGCGTAGCCGCCGCCGGCGGGACGACGGCGGTCGTTTCTTGAAGCCCTGGAGGGTACTTGGGCGCAGGTCAGTTCCGTAGGGGTTCGCTTGTCTGAGAACCGCAGAGGGTCGAGGGCCTTCCCGCCGTGGTGGGTCGAGAGAC
>CAILKC010000449.1 GCA_903834675.1 uncultured Victivallales bacterium
GGCAAACCCGAGGCGCCCCCCTGGGGACTTTCCGGTACCTGAGAAGCTGTGAAGAAATGCCCGAGCCGCCGTCCTCAAGCCACTTTACCTGGTTCATCCAGGCACGACTCCGATACCGATTCTGACCCCGACACCGATTTTTTCACAGCTTCTGAGCAGTTACCTGCATACAAGGTAATCAACGGCACCATACTTACCTGTCAGGCCGGCCAAGGGCAGCTCCGCTGAGTGAGAGAGTGAATGGGACGGCATCCGCGAGACACATCGGTGCCCTGCTTCTACCACAACCACATCACACACCGCTGCCAGGAGCGACGGATGCTGTTCCGGTTCGCGCTGGACCGCCGCCGCAGGTAGCTCCAAGCGATGAGCAGGGCCATGACGTAGGTCTTGCCGCTGCCCGTGGCCATCTTGAGGGCATAGCGCGAGAGCCCTGCCGGGGGCAGCTCCTGCTCGGCCTCCTTGTTGATCTCTGGGATATAGCGGCGGAACACGCATGTGCCCTGGGCCGAAGCGAGGATCGGCAGGCCCAGCAGGACCTGGGGCACGAAGAACGCCTCCACCAGCGCCCCGGCGTCGCGGAAACCGCGAATGTCATGCAGATAAACCACGGCTTCCACGGCTTCGCGCTGACAGAAATAGTAGCGGAAGAAGCCCCCGCCCGGCTGCGGGTGGTCCTCGTCGGACCAGTACTGGAACAGCCGCCGGGTGACGTCACTGGCGTCGGGGTAACCCTCGTTCCGCCAGGCGTCCACCGCCCTGCGGATGCTCGTCACCAGCATGGTCTTGCTGACCCGGCGACCTTCCCGTGTACCCCAGCAGTTCGCGCCGGTCTTCACCAGGTGCGAGGTCGGCGGCGTGTAAGGGCTCCGTCCCTCGATCTCGGGAAGGTAAAGGTCGAAGACGCGGGGCTTCTCCCGTTCCCGATCCACTACGGCTTCCTCCTGCGTCGGCCCGACAGACCGGGCTGGCGCGACAGTTCCTCGATATCGGCGAGATCCTTGGCCCGGCCAGCAGCGGCCTTGTTCCGCAGCAGTTCGGCGAGGCCGATGTAGGCCACGGGCATGTCGTCGTAGTGCCCCGCGACGCGCCCGGCCCACACCTCATCGAAGGTGACGCCATTCACGCGGTTCAGCAGCTCGATGCGCACCGGTGGCACGCCCATGCGGATGACGCTGCCGGGTCGGGCAATTTCTGCGGCCGTCACCGCGCCCTCCCCGAAGCCAAAGTCCCCCAGCGCTGCCAGCAGGCCCCGGACCCCACGGTCATTCGCGCGGAAGAGGATGTCGAGATCCTGGGTGTTACGCACGTAGCCATGGAAGGCCACGGCGTAACCACCGAGGATCACGAAGTCCACGTCATGGGCCTTCAGCAACCTCAAGAACTCTTTGAAGTCGTTCTGGATACGCATAGCCTATCGCCTTAGCGGTCTGTCGGCGCAGTCGTTCGAGCTGGTCCAGGCGCTGCTCCGGTGTCGACTTCGGCGCGTCTGCCTCCCGGTCGTCGCCGAGCTGCCCCACCCTCAGCACCCGCACCACACGGATTCCGGTCTCCGACTCGTTGACGTCGGGCCCTTTGTCCCGAGGCGTCGTCGGCTGCTCTGCCCTCACTCCGTCGGTCCCATTCATGCCTGCGTTCCTCCTGCACCGGACTGCGCCCGAGAGCCCTGTCGCCGCTCGGCGTAGCGGATCAGGCCGCGCAACGCCCCCTGGTCGAGGGGCGGCCCGAGGACGGCGGCCAGATGGTGGTACGCATTCCACACGAAGGGGAGAGCGACTTCCCCGCGGTCGATCCGCCCCAGCAGCATGCAGAGGAGTGAGAGGCCGTAGGCGTCTGTGGTGGCGAGGGCCGCCGCGTACACACGCGCAGCGTAGTCGCCTTTGGCCCGAGCGAAGAACAGCACGGCAAACTCGTACAGCATCTCGTCAGGCGCCATCGGCAGAGCCGGCAGCAGCAGATCCGCGAACTCCGCCGCGCAGGTCTGGGCACGCTCTTGCAGCACGTCCTGCACGAGGGTGTCGGGCCCGGCCAGGAGGGTGTCGAAGATCTCCCGCGCCGTGCCGAGGGCTCTCGCCCGTTTCACTTCAGCACGACGCTCGGAGCCGATCAACGGTATGACCAGTTTCCGTGCCAAGGCCATCACCCCGCTGCCGTGGGTGATCTCGCTGTCGAGCATGCCGGCAGAGCAGAACTCACGGATCAGGACGGCTTCGAGATCGGCGAGCTCCAGATGCGGCGGAAAGCCGGCAGCAGGGATGCAGCCGAGGACGCCTTCCCGTGGCTCGTGCCGGGGCACATCCCGGGTCGGTCCCGTGGCGTCCTGCGCCTTGCTCCACGCCTTCAGCGCCGCGGCGCTGCGGCCTGACTGACCCTTGCTCTTGCGCGTGCTCATCGTGCCGTGTGCTCCCACAGTAGGGCGCAAGTCCTATCCCTACCAAACCCCGCCGCAACGGGCCGAACCGGAGAATGAAGCTGCCCTCGCCCTGCCCCGAACAGGCACCTACAGAGATCGGTGACCCGTTCCACGGCCATACTCTTCATCCCGGGCCGGGAAGCCGTGTACCGACGATGAGGAACTGGCCGGCGTAGAACCAGGAACCGGCGGGAATCTCCTTGACCGTGAAGGTGGCCGTGTGGTCTCCCGAGGGCAGTTCGGGTAGGTACCAAAAGCGCGCGTACCTGTGCTTCGCTTCGGTCTGCTCGCGCCTGGTCGTGAACGGCGTACCTCCGTCGACCACCACCTCCACGACACACGGGGTACCGTAGGGGATGTCGCTCATCCCAAGCGTCGTGCCGTGCCACGTTACGGTCAGTGTTTCCCCGGCCCGGTTGCATCTCATGGCGCCGCGCAACATGCCGTCCGTACGCCCCTTGTCGTCCCCGTAGACAGCATCGCTGGCGGCGTCAACCGGGGTCCAGCCAGCGCTGGGACTGGCGGCGGCCACGGGCAGCAAGGCCGTTTCCTCCCAGCAGGTTGCCGCGAGGGGCGCCGGCAACCGGTGGTCCTGTGCC
>CAILKC010000450.1 GCA_903834675.1 uncultured Victivallales bacterium
AACTCGCGCTCGACAAAGGCCGGGTAGCCATGGCCGTCATCGAAGCGTCTCCGGCCATCTGCCAGGAAAGTCTGGAGGTTGTTTCGGACAACGACGTGCAGGGCGGTCTTCTCGGGCTGGTGGCGTCGGTAGTTGCCAGGACCTACCGAGACCGAGGACAAGGCCGCGCTGGACGAATTCGTGGCGACGATGGAAAGGATCCTTGACGAGGTGGCTGCGAGTCCTGACGCGCTGCACCAGGCACCTCGGATCACTTCGATATCGCGTCCCGACGAGGTCATGGCGGCCAGGAACCCGGTGTTGACCTGGAAGCCCGGCGTCTAGGGACCTTCCCCATCAACCGGGAGGCCCGAATTGCGCGACGAATTCCCGCCTTCCGGCATGGTTCGCCATCTGCCCGTTATGCTGTTCCTCGCGGCTGCCGCCATCGCCCTTTCCTGGAATCTAGGCCAGGGATCCCTGATGCCCAGCGACGATGCAATCTACGCGCAGGCCGCGCGCGAGGCGATGGCCGACGGGCGGCTTCTCGACGTGACATGGCAGGGTCGACCGTTGTTCGAGAAGGGCCCGGTGCTGTTCTGGGCGCTGGAGGCGGCAATATCGGTTGCCGGTCCTTGCGACCTGTCGGTGCGGATTCCTGGCGTGTTGGCGGGCCTCACGCTGTTGATGCTGGGGATTGCGATGGCGCGTGCAGCGGGCCTGTCTCCAGGGGCTGCGCTTGCCGGGGCAGGGATGCTGCTTGCCACCAGCCTGCTGGCATTCAACGCCCGCCGGCCCATGACCGACCTTCCGGGGGCGGCGATCGGGCTGGCCGGCTTTATTCTGGTGGCGTTCGGACAGGGGCGAGGGCGTGCGATTACGGGGGGTGCACTATTGGGGCTTTCGGCAATGGTGAAGCTGGTTGCCCCGGCGCCATTCGTGTTGGCCCTGCTGTTGTTGCAGGTAGATAGGACTTTCCGGCGGCCATCGCGCCTGCTGATTGCCTTCGCTGTAGCGGTTGTCGTCGTCCTTCCGTGGCATGCGGCAATGGCATGGATTCATGGGCCCTTGTTCCTGGATACATACGTCGGGTTCCACCTGTTCCGGCGGGCAATAGACCTGGTGGCGGGAGGGGGGCCTTCGATCTACGTGACGTGGTTCACCGAAAAGGAGGGCTCGACAACGATCCTGATGATGCTGGCCCTTGCCGGCGCGATCCCGCTGGCATTTCGCGGGAACCGTGCCGCCAGGGCGGCGCTGGCCCTGCTGGCCGGAGCGGTCCTGCCACTGGCCGCCTCACGAACCGCTCTGCCTCACTACCTCGTACCCTTGTTGCCCGGCCTGGGACTTGCCGCGGCCGCATGTTCCGATGCCGTGTTCAAAACGGCACGTCCGCGCCTGCGGATCGTCTTGGGGTGGGCAATGGGACTTGCCCTGGCGGCGGCATTCCTGGGGGCCAACATCAGGGACCTTGCAAACCCTGACTACGGCCCCGGGGCAAAGGCCGTTTGCGAGACTCTGCGTGCATCGGGCGATGTCGACAGGCTGGCTGCGACACTTGATCTGCACGACCCGGCTCTGGTGTGGTACTGCAAGCGTATAGGCAACATCAACCACGAAACAGCATCGACAACCGGGTATCCCCGGCCTCGATTCCGGCACCCAGGGCGACAAAATCCTGGTCTTCGCGGTCTCATTCCTGGCAATCTCCGACCTGACGCCCTCTCGCGAACGCAGTTGTCCATCAACCGGTGAAAGCCGGGGCGCAATGGGGCTGCTGTGGGTGGGGCTTGTTTCCCGGAGCGGCGTTCCGGGTCGAGCCCCCTTGTCTGCCTCAAGTTGGCGCATCCGCCGCGCGGTTTAAGGGAGGTGGCCTTGCTGGCCGAGGCCGTTGGCAGCGGTTGTGCCCTG
>CAILKC010000451.1 GCA_903834675.1 uncultured Victivallales bacterium
GCAGGTCCTCAGCCTCCGGCAGATCGGCCAGCTGGTAGCCGACCTCGGGATGGGTCCGCAACGGCAGTATCTGGCTGTTCACCCGAAAGGCACCGATACCCAGCAGGTGGCAGTGTTCCACCGCCTGCCGGAGAGCGCTGGAGTTGTGCCGACAGATACCCGCGAGCTTGGCAAGTTGTTCCCGCCGACTCAAGCGCCGCAACCCGGTAGCCGTCGCCCGCCTGAAGGCGATGGGCGCATCGAGAAACTGACAGCACAAGCCCAGTCGAATCATGCCATCTCCATTCACCGTCATGGCTCGGGACTACTCAGGTGCAACGGCGTATCCTGCCCCAACGAAGGGCCCTTCGATTCTCAATTCTGTCAACCACAGAGAGCACCGAGAGCACAGAGAGCAACGCGCTGGAAAAGAATAAGTTATGTGTATATGATCCATCCTCTATTGCCCCCCTCTGTGACCTCTGTGGTGAAAGAGTCTGAGTGTAGTAGAATCGAATGGCCCTGGGGTTGGGTCAGGGTGCCAAGACGCAGCCCCGTTGGGGCAGGGACATGCACCGGTTGTAACCTGAGAAGCTGTGAAGAAATGCCCGCGGTGGCGGGGCGGCGAGTACACGCCGCGCCCGGCCGGTTGCCATATCGCTCATGGTGACGCTCATCAAGGCAGCTTCTGCACCACGCAGCCGACGGCCTTGGGCCCGAGGTCGACAGCGATCTCCGCCTGCCCCGCCGTGATGACGGGCCGCAGCGGCTGACCCTTCCAGGCGTCTGCGTACGAGGCCCCCGCCGGATGCGGCACGCGCAAGAGGGCGCCGCGGACCGCCCGACCGTTGGCATTGTAGAGGGTCCAGACCTGCTCCGCACGGGTGCTGAAGAGGTTGGCAAAGACGCCAGCCTGGAGGGTCGGCACCAGAGGCGTGACCTGAGGCGAGGCAAAGGCCGCACGATGTTCGCACTGCACCTGGACCGCCTGCTTCAGAAACGCCAGCGAGGCTGCATCCATGCCGGGCAGATTGGGCTCGCCGATGCGGAAGACCTCGCCGTTGAAGAAGGGGAACTTGTGCAGCCACCAGTTTCCAGCCCGAGTGCCGACATAGTGGACGATGTGAAACTGCTTGAAGTCGGGGAAGGCGAAGCGCGGCAGGTCGATGAAGTGTGGCGCCAGGGGCTCCAGGTCAGCGCTCCAGAGCGCCTGGTAGCTGATCGAGCCATCGAGGAACTGGCGGCTGACCTCGGCGGGGGCGTACTCGGTGTAGAGCGCGACCTCCGGGCCGACCGCGGCACGGATGCGGCGCAGCAGCTCCACTTCGCCGGCGTAGGGGATCTCGGGGGCATTATGGCCATGGTCCGTGGCGTGGCAGGTCCAGCGCCCGTCGGTGGCGCCGATCTCATCGATGTACAGCACCCGGGCGCCGGTCTCGCGCTGCACGCGAGCCGAGGTTTCAACCACGTGTTTCTGCCAGCCCTCGAAGCTGAGGCACTGGTTATAGGCGTCGTACTCCTTAATATACTGAGGCGACTGGTCGGGCCGCTTCATGGCCCACTCCTTGGCGTGTTGGCCGACCGCCTGGCCCTTCTCGCAACTGAGGTAGCCATCCAGGTACAGGCTGACGGCAATACCCTGGTCCTGAAGGCGCCCGATATTGCCGCGAAAGGCCTCGAGCCCGCCGATCTCATCGTAGTGCGCATAGTCGCCCCAGTCCCCGTAGGTCCTGGAGGCGCCCCAGCCGAAAAGGTGGACCGTATCGCAGCGGCCGATGTAGGTGAGCATGGTGTTGAGCAGCGGCTGCACCGCACCGCGCCGCGTCGGCTCGCCGACGGCGTCATAGTGGACGTTGGCGCTGCAGACCGCGAAGCTCTCCTCGAACCACGGCAGACGCGGCACGACAGGCTTGAACCAGGTCGCCAGCCACTCGGTGTAGGCCGCGAAGAGGGCCCGCCAGTCGCCGGCGCGCAGCACCAGAGCCGCCTCGGTGGCCGCAAAGGACTGCCCCGGGGCGAGGGTCCTGTCGACGTACTCGGGGAACCATTCGCCACCCGCGTCCGTCTTGGCCAGATTGCGGACGTGGTGCTGCGCCACGGTATCATGGGTCAGACAGGCTAGTGCCAGGCCGGTTTTGGGGTTGAAGAAGCCATCCACCTGCAAGGGATGCCGTTCACCCAAAGGATCGCGGTAACGCCCGGGGGCACGGTTGATGATGCCGCCGCGCCGCCCGTAGAGGTACCAGGTGTCGGCGGCTTCGCCGAGGGTCACGCCCCGGAGCAGCGGAAAACGCAGCGTGGCCTTGACCGGTGCTGTCCCGGTGTTGGCTAGTTGCAGTCGCAAGCGCAGTTCCTGGTCCTGGCCGGGCTCGACCTCCACCGTCGCCCGCAACTGCGCCCCGGGATGGCTGACCGTAAAGGCGCGACCCGCGCCCTGGGTCACCATACCGGTGACCTGCCACTCCGCCGCCGGCAAGAGCTTGCCCCCGACCTGGAGCTCAAACACCGGTCCCGCGCCGCAGTTCAGCGCCCCCTCCATGCCGCTGATGCCAAGACGATCCCAGGTTAGCCCCCTGCCCTGGCCAAAGCGCGCTTGCAGCACGCCAGCCTGGACCACGGGGGCAGTCGGGCTGGGCGGCGGCGGCCGGGCCTGGGCCAGGGGCGCCGGCGGCGGCGGCGGGTAGGCCAGACTGCTCCAGTCGGGCTCGGTCACCCGCGGCGGGCCGCTGAACTGGGTCGCCGCCACGATACCGAAGCTGCCAGTCTGCATGGCTTCACGCAGGACGATCTCGGTCGCCTGACGCCGCGGATCGGGATGTACGACGCTCACGCTGAGCCCCCGCGCGAGCCCCCAGCGGCCACTGGCCGCGTCCAGGGGCAGGACCTGATCCGGCGGACCCTCGGTGTAGCGAATCTCGAAGCTGACCTTCTCCGGCACCTCCAGCCACTCCTGAGGCCTGGGACGGGCCGGATCAATGCCCCAGGGCTCGGTGGGCGGCACGGCGGCAGCCAGCAGCAGATACAGCTCCGACACCGGCGCGGGCAGCGCCAAGCTCACGTCCCCAGACTGGCCGGTGGGCGTGACCGAGACCCCAATCGCCGTCGCGGGGACCCGGAAGGGCACGCCGCCGAGGGTGACGTCGGTCGCGGCAAACCAGTCCGTCAGCTCCAGCCGTTGCGCCAGAAACGGCGACGGCCGGCCGCCGGTGATGGCCAGGGGCAGCGGCGTGAAGCCCCCTGCGCCCGCGGGCCAGGGAGCGCCAGCAACGACCGGCGCAAGGATCTCGGCGATGGACCAGCGCCGTGGCTGCGAGGTGAAGGTGAGGTTACCCAACTCCATCTCCGCCGTCTCACCGAGTGCGTCGAGTCCGATGGCCAGGTAGCCCGCGGTGAACTTGGCGTTGACCTCCAGTTGCAGCGTCTGCCAGCGGCCGTCGGCCTGAATGCGGTCGGCGCCCACGGCGATCACCGAGGCGCCGCCGCTGCCGCTCTCCTGGTTGCCCAGCCAGACTGCGTAGGTCTCCCGGCCCAGATCGCCGCTGGCGCGGTAGCGCAGGGACAGCCTCGCAGTGCGGCTCAGGTCAACCGGCTGCGGCAGGGTGACCAGCCAGCGCATGCCACGGCCCTGGCCCGCCACCCGAAAGAGCCTACCCGCGGCACTCGGAGCGCTCGAGTGCTGCTCGGCAGGGGTCGTGGTCCAGCCGGATTGGGCCCGGATCAGCGGTCGGGCCGACCAGTCCAGGGTGGTGCTGGTCAAGGCTGGCCGGGGCGCGGCGGCGGCGACCTGTGCTCCCGCGGGCAGCTCATCGGCAAACCAGATACGCTCGACGGTCAGCCGGGCCTGGCCCGCGGCCCCCACGATGAGCTTGAGCGCCAGGTCATGGGTGGGCTCGCTGGGCTGCACCGCCAGCAGATCCACCGCGAGGGTATGCCACTGACCATCCGGCACGATCTCGGAGGCCATGGCGTAGGCCCGGCCGCCGTAGGTGCCTTCGGCCCCGTGCAAGAAATAACCGCCCGAGAGCCGCTCCAGCCCAAGCGCCTGGTAGCGGATGAGCAGGTAGCGCTCCTCGCCGGTCACCGTGTACCGACTCAGGGGCAGGTTCCAGGGCATCTCCGTACCAGCCCCTGAGGCAGTGAACACGAGATTCCCGGCCTCGGCGCTTACCCCATAGGTGGCGGGGAGGTTGCGGACCCAGCCCACGCAGGGCTTCCAGAACGCGGCCGAAGGGCTTTCGATGAGGTCCGCTGCCGACAACCGAGCCAAGGCCACCACGCAGCCCAACCCGAAAGCCAGCCGGGCACCCCTGGCCAACGAGGCTCTGGCAGAACCCTCGGTTCGCGGGCGCCTTCGCGCCTGTGGCCACTCGCCCTCTAGCGCGGGTCGCGAGGCGTTTTGGGGGTCTGTAAGAGCCTCACCCATCGGGATATGCCTCATGAGGGGACCTTTCCGGCGTTTTGTGTTCAGGGTTCAGGGTTCAGGGTTCGGCGGGGCCCCCGGCTGGGGCCGGACATACCGGAATGAGACTTCCGGCCTGCGCCCTGGAAGTCTCATACAAGGCGAGCGGTGGCGGCCCACCGCATCTCCACCAAACCGCGGTGGAGCCCACCGCATCTCCACCAGGCATTTTGGAGAGACGCCTGGCCTCAGGCGAGCGGTGGAGCCCACCGCATCTCCACCAAACCGCGGCGGCGGCCCACCGCATCTCCACCAGACCGCGGTGGCGGCCCACCGCATCTCCACCAGGCATTTTGGAGAGACGCCTGGC
>CAILKC010000452.1 GCA_903834675.1 uncultured Victivallales bacterium
GACATACCGTAATGAGACTTGCCAACGCGGTTCCCCTTCCGCTCCGGCCGGGACGCGCCGGATCGCCTGGAGGGCGGCCCTGCGTGGCCGCCGCAGCGCCGACGCAGCGGCGCCCTCCAACGCCCTTCGTCCGCCGCGGCGGACGAGGGGCGGAATGGGAAGCGCTTTGGGTCATACGAGGTTGCTGCAAGTCTCATACAAGCAAACCCCTACGGAGCTGACTTGCGCCCTGGAACCGCCCTGGCGCTGGCCCGAACCCGGTCGCGCGTGTATGGTTGTGCAGAATCCTGGCAGACGAGGTTGGATTTGGCGCCCTCGCCCGATCCCGTACTGCCGACAGTGAGTTGAGCGTATGACAACAGCTTTGGCGGCATTCGTGGTCGCCTGCGTGGTCGGCGCACTGGTGACAGCCCTCATGCGCAGCGTGGCGCCGCGGCTCGGCGCGGTCGACCAACCTGACGGCTATCGGAAGATCCACGGCGTGGCGATTCCGCGCCTTGGCGGGGTCGGGGTATTTGCCGGCTTCCTGGTCCCCATCGCACTGCTTCTGATCGTCTTCCCGCAGAATCTGGTCGTGCATCCCATTCTGCAGGATTTTGCCTCTCTGATCGTCATGTTGGCGGGTGCGCTCGTGGCTCTCCTGATGGGCTTTCGCGATGACATTCGCCCGCTGCGCGCCGGGGTGAAACTGCTCCTGCAAACCGTGGCCGCTGCCATCCCTATGGCGGGCGGTATGGTGATCTGGAACCTGAGTCTACCTCTGGCGGGGGAAGTGCATCTGGGTCTCTGGGGCATCCCCTTGACTCTCTTTTGGTTCCTCGGCTGCATGAACGCTATCAATCTCCTGGACGGCATGGATGGCCTCGCCGGTGGGGTCAGCTTCATCGTTTGCGTCACCATGATTCTGGTCGGGCACCAGATGGGGAATCCCTCCGGGATGCTCCTGGTGGCCTGCCTCAGTGGCGGCATTTTCGGCTTTCTTGTTTTCAACTTCCATCCCGCCAGCATCTTCCTCGGCGACTCTGGCAGTAACGTCATCGGCTTTCTGATTGCGGCGCTGGGCATTATGACGAGCCGCAAGAGCGAGACTGCGGTGGCCCTGCTGGTGCCCATCCTGGCCTTGGGGGTGCCGATCACCGATACGGCCCTGGCCATCGTGCGGCGCTGGAGTCGACACCTGCCCCTGTCGGCGCCCGACCGGCAGCATATCCACCACCTGCTCTTGTCCCTGGGCCTGAGCCAGCGCCGTGCGGTGCTGCTCATCTATGGTGTCTGCGTGCTGCTGTGCGCCGGGGCCTTGCTCAGCATCCACGGCGACCGCGAGTTATTCCTGTTTATTGCGGGCGCCATCGGCTTGCTCGTCTTTGTCTGTATTCGCGTGCTCGGCGCCTTCCGTCTGGCTGACCTCCGCAACCGCTTCTCCCACGATTGGCGCTGCCGTCGCGCCAGCAATGCGGCCCGCATCGAAGTTGAGCGTTGTGCCCATTTCCTGCCCCACGCCGATACGCTTGAGGCCCTGTGGCAGGGCTGCCATCCCGTGTTGGGGCTGCTCAACGTCGACGAAGCCCGGCTGGTCCTCGATGGCCCGGCTGGCAGCGGTCCCAGTTTGCTCTGGCGGTCCGCTTCCTGCCCGCCTGACCTGGGCGAGACCGCCGCGTCCTGGCAGGTGCGTCTCTACGTCATGGACGGCGAGCGGCTTCGCGGTCACCTGATCATCACCGGCGAGGTGGATAGCGCTCGCCTGTTCGTCCCTGAACGCCTTGAGCTGATCTGGCACCTGCGCGACCTCCTTGCCGCGCAACTGCCCCGGCTGCTGGAAGCTGGCAAAGGTCTGAGAGCGGAAAGCTGAACACCGGCATGGGATGGCACGCTTTACGACGCTCGGTCCGGCCTGCGCACTGGCTTGAACCTCGAACCCTTCCGCCATTGGCGGATCCGCCTCTGGCGGAGAACCCTGGATTCTGATCATCCTATGACCACTCTGATCACCGGCACCGCAGGCTTCATCGGCTTCCACCTCGCTCGCGCTCTGCTCGAGGACGGCGAGACGGTCGTCGGCATCGACAACTTCAACGACTACTACGCGGTCAAAATCAAGCGCGACCGGCATGCCTTGCTGGAAGCGTATCCGCGCTATCGCGGGGTCGAGATGGACCTGTGCGATCTGGCCGCTCTGCGGCAGCTTGTGGCTGAGGTCCGGCCCGCTGCCGTCT
This sequence comes from uncultured Victivallales bacterium, assembly GCA_903834675.1. The sequence goes on from CAILKC010000452.1 coordinate 2,214, forward strand.
GCAACCTTGCCGCCCAGGCGGGCGTGCGCTACAGCCTGGATCACCCCTTCGTGTACGAGAAGTCCAACCTTGAGGGCTTCCTCAGCATTCTTGAAGTCTGTCGGCACGCGACGCCGCAACCGCGCCTGGTGTACGCCTCCAGTTCCAGCGTCTATGGCGGCAACACGAAGTTGCCCTTCAGCGAAGACGACCGCGTCGACACGCCCATCAGCCTCTACGCTGCGACCAAGAAGGCCAACGAGTTGATGGCCCATGCCTACAGCCACCTCTATGGCATGCAGACCGTCGGCCTGCGCTTCTTCACCGTCTACGGCCCCTGGGGTCGGCCGGACATGGCCATGTGGCTGTTCACCAAGTCCATGCTGGCCGGCCAGGCCATCCAGGTCTTCAACCATGGCGACATGCGCCGTGATTTCACCTATGTCGATGACATTGTGGCGGGGCTGCGCGGGGCGCTGACCGCCCCCGGTCTGGAGTCCTACGAGATCTTCAATCTCGGCAATCACCGCAGCGAGAATCTCATGGAGATGATCGGTATCCTCGGGAGCACTCTGGGCATCGAGCCGAAGATGGAGATGCTGCCCATGCAGGCCGGCGATGTTCCCGCCACCTATGCCGATACCGAGCGGGCCCGCCGCAAACTCGGCTTCGAGCCCACGACTCCGATCAGCGTCGGAATCCCGAAGTTCGTCCAGTGGTACCGTGAATATCACGGGGTGTGAGGGCGGCGGCACGGGAGCCTGTGGGAAGGTGTGAGAAAATGCCCGCTGCGCTCTTTGTGGGCCGCGACCGCGGGTGAGGCCAGGCACGATACCGACCCCGCCCCCGATTTCTTCACACCTTCTGAGTGGGGGGGAGCCCAGCAGAGTCCATGGTGATGACCACTCAAAGCCCCGTCCTTCGTCCGTCCGGAACTGCTGACGTGCCCCCGGTCGCCTTCCTGCTGCCGTTGGGGGTCGGGCTGTTGCTCTTTGCCTGGCCGACCCTGACCGGACTGGCCGGCATCTATCGCACCGACGACAACTTCTCCCACGGTTTCCTGGTTCCCCTCATTGCCGTCTATGCGGCCTGGCGTCAGCGCCACGAGCTGATCCCAGCCCTTGGGGCGGGTCGGCTGCTCGGAGCCATGCCTCTGGTCGCGGGTCTTGCTATCGTCCTGTTCTCCCGTTGGTATGAGTTGGCCCTGCTGCCACGGGGGGTCATTGCCATGTTCATGGCGGGTTTCGGCCTGGTGTTGACCCTGGTCGGGTTGGCCTGGATCGCCATCGGCTGGCAAGGGGTCAGGCGCCTCACCTTCCCGCTCGGATTCCTGCTTCTAGGCCTGCCCATTCCCTCATTCCTGCTGCACCGTGTCACCCTTCCTCTGCAACAGGTCGCCGCGGCCATCAGCACCGCGGCGTTACATCTGATAGGCGTCACCGTGCAGCGCCAGGGCAGTGTCCTGCGCCTCCCCGTCGGTGACCTCGGAGTCGACGAAGCCTGCAGCGGCATCCGTTCCCTGGCGGTGCTGACCGCGGTTGGCCTGGCCATGATCCACTTCAACCGGCCCTCGCGCCGTGGTGCCATCCTGCTGCTGCTGGCGCTCGTACCGTTGGCCGTGCTGACCAACGCCGTGCGCGTCTTTCTCAGCGGCATCTTCATGGTGCTGGGCTGGAAGCAACTCACTCAGGGCGGGCCCCACGAGCTGCTTGGGCTGTTCACCTTCGCTCTCGCCATCGGCGGGTTAGCCGCACTCAGCAGCCTGCTGTCAGGGCCGGGCGAGGCTTCTTCCCGCCCGCGGAGCACAGCCTCCCCGAAGCCGAGCAGCGGGCTCCCGTGCGGCGCCGGGGAAGCACAGAGTTCCGAGGTGGTTTCCGGAGACCGGAGCGCCTCATTCCCGGTGCCGGTTCTGCCGCCGCGTTCAACCCTATCCTGCCTCGCCAACCCGGCCTTTGCCGCCGCCTTTCTCTTCTTTTGTGCGGCGTTGGTCAGCTTTGCTCTGAACACCCACTACGACCGGCTGTATGCCCGCGACCTCGCCCGACTGGCGGAGCGTCGGCCGCTCACCGAGTTCCCCTCCCGCATCGGCCCCTACGTCAGAATCAGGAGCGAAGAGCTCTCCGCGGGAGAGTTCAGCATGCTTGATCCCAGCGAACTGAACATCGGGACCTACCTGGGGCCCGACGGTCGGCAGTTCAGCGTCACTATCCTCTACTGGAATCCGCCCGAGGGGCGTCCCAGCCGTCGGCCCGATCTGCTCAAGCGGCCCCATTCCCCCGACTGGTGCTTCCCCGCCGCCGGCTGGAACCGTCTAAGCCGCTGGGATGGCACCTGTTCGCCCGCTGTCTTTCCCGGTGAGCAGGGCCGGGTGCGCGTCTTCGAGCGTGACCAGCAGACGATGGTGGTGCTGTTCTGGACCGGCGTTACGGCCGCCCGCACCGACGCGCCCGACCAGATATTCCAGCGCCTTTCCGACATGGCGCATTCCTGGTCCAACCCGCCGCTGGCCAATCTGCACACGGTTACCATCGGCACTCTGGCCGACGCGCGTGATCCGAGTGCTGCCCGCGAAGCGGCTCTGGCCATGGCCCGCGAACTGGCCAAGATCCTGCCCGACTACGGCGTCGGCCTGCGGCGCTGAACGCGGCGAGAGAAGGCCCCCGAAATGCACCCGGCGGTTCGCCTCGCTTACGGCTTACCATGCTTGACGCTGGCGCCACTGTACGCTATGGTCCAAGTGGTCTTTGGTGGTTCCCTGGGGTGGATGGCAGGCCTGGCGTTTCCTGGCCACGTGTGGCGCGCATAATCCACCCTGCGGAGCCTGCTCGGAAATGGCGGGAAAGGCTGCTGTCGTCTGTCCGCTCCGAGCGGCACCGTGCGCTGGCTGATGGTCTGCGCGCGGAGCTTCTCAGCCTTCAGAGGCTCTTGCAGAACCCTCGGATCACCAGCCTCTCGCCTGGAGCCGGCGGTCCGCACCGGCACTGCCGGGGCTTCCGCAGTACCGTACAAGGGGATACCGCGAACCCGCCCGGAACGGGCGATGGCATCGCGGGCTCCAGGGCCAGATGCGGGGTTCTGCAAGAGCCCCTTCAGTCTTGCGTTTGCCGGGCTCTGCCCTTCCCATGAGTGACCCACAAGTTCCAACCCTGGTTCCTGCCGCTACCCGCGAACCTGCCTCTGGCGGGCCGACCGCGGCTCTGGCGACGTCGACCGCGCCGAGTTGCGACCTCGGGTCCGCAGCCTCGGTGCCGGCTCCCGAGGTCTGGGACCTCGTCATCGAGCCGCGCGAGGGCTGGTTTAACCTGCACCTGGACGATCTCTGGCGTTACCGGGACCTGGTCACGCTGTTTGTGCGGCGCGACTTCGTGGCGCAGTTCAAGCAGACCATCCTGGGGCCGGCGTGGTTTGTGCTGCAGCCTTTGCTGACCACCATCATGTTCACCGTCGTCTTCGGCAACATTGCCAAGCTCGACACCGACGGCCTGCCCAAGATTCTCTTCTACATGTCGGGGAACATCCTCTGGTTGTACTTCTCCACCTGCCTAACCTCCACCTCGAACACTTTTGCCGGCAACGCGCATCTTTTCGGCAAGGTCTATTTTCCGCGCCTGGCGGTGCCGGTGGCGGTGGTCATCTCGCAGATTCTGCGGTTGGCGCTGCAGTTTGTCTTCTTCCTGGGTTTTTGGGTCGTCTATGCTCTGTTCACGGATGCCGATATTCACTTCACCCCGCACGCGCTGCTATTGCCTTTACTGGTGGTTATCATGGCAGCATTGGGGCTGGGCTGCGGCATTCTCATTTCGGCGGTGACCACCAAGTACCGCGACCTGCAGTACCTGGTGCAATTCGGGGTGCAGCTGGCCATGTACACCACCACCACCATCTTCCCCCTGTCTGCCATCAAGGGTGGCAATGCCCGCTACTTCATCCTGGCCAATCCCATGACCCCGATCATCGAGACCTTCCGCTACGGCTTCCTGGGTAGCGGCGTTTTCGACTGGGGGCACCTGGTCTACAGCATGGTCTGCGCCGTGGTCCTGCTCGCGGCCGGCGTCGTCATCTTCAACCATGTCGAGCGGACGTTCATGGACACGGTGTGAGGGCTGAGGGCGGAAGGCTGAAGCGCCGCCAGGGCCTTCGCCGTTCCGTCTTTGCCATTTGCCACAGTCGTTCATTATGCCCAACGAAGTCGTCATCCGAGTCGAACGCCTCAGTAAGCAGTACCGCCTGGGCCAGATTGGCGGCACCACGCTGCGCGAGGACGTGCAGCGTTGGTGGGCTCGGGTGCGGCAGCAGCCCGACCCAACCCTGAAGGTGACCGAGACGAACGTCAGGGACCGGAAGGCCGACACTGGAACCACACCGGATGCGAGGCATTTGCCGACCTCCCCCAGCCGCGTACCGCGCCCGGACTTCGTTTGGGCGCTCCAAGACGTTTCCTTCGACGTCAAGCGCGGTGAGGTGCTCGGCATCATCGGGCGCAACGGTGCTGGCAAGTCGACGCTACTCAAGATTCTGTCGCGGATCACGGCGCCGACCACGGGGCAGGTCAAGGTCAAGGGCCGCATCGTCAGCCTGCTCGAAGTCGGCACCGGCATGCACCCCGAGCTGACCGGCCGCGAGAACATTTTCCTCAACGGCGCCATCCTCGGCATGACCAAGGCCGAGATCGCCGGCAAGCTCGACGCGATCATCGACTTCTCCGGCTGCGAGCGTTTCGTCGATACCCCTGTCAAGCGTTACTCCTCCGGCATGATGGTCCGCCTCGGCTTCGCCGTGGCTGCCCACCTCGAGCCCGAGATCCTCATCGTCGACGAGGTCCTTGCCGTCGGCGACGCCGAGTTCCAGAAGAAGTGCATCGGCAAGATGCAGGACGTCGCCGGGCATGGCCGCACGGTGCTGTTCGTGAGCCATAACATGGCGTCCATCGCGCAGTTGACCTCGCGCTGCATGGTTCTGGAGTCTGGAACGACGGACTTCGTCGGCGCCACCGACCAGGCCATCGAGCGGTATCTGCAGAGCGGCCCACAACCCGTGCCACGGCGGCAGGTTGGCAGGCGGTTGCTGGCCGCGTTCCCGCCGGAAGATGTTGCGGTTCCAGACCCCAAGGTCACCCTCCTTGAGTTGGGATTGTCTGCTGCCACCCCGGCTGAGATCCCCGTTGGCGGGGAGATCGAGGTCGACGTGTTGTTACAGACCGTGCAACCCATGGAGGGGCTCGCCTTCGGATACACGGTGCGGGACGAGGTCAAGGGGCCGGTCCTGACGGGCTACTCGCCAGCGTTCGCGGTGGCCACCGCCGGGGAACACCGCCGGATGCTCCATATCCGGGGCCTGGATCTGGCCCCGGGGGCCTATGACGTGTGCCTGAGTGTACAGACTGGCGGGATCTGCGAGCCCAAGTACATCTACGCGATTGTCTGGGGACTGGGACGGTTCGCGGTGGGCAACCGCCTCACCGACAATACCCACCTCTGGGACTGGCATCGTGGCTGGGGCCGGGTTCTCCATCGTGACGCCGCCGTCACGACGCCCGCCATGCCCTAGTCAGTGCGTCGGGACGCCCGGAATTACCTCCTCCGCCCGGTTGCGCGGGTCGCATTGAAGAAGCTCAGACTCGTCAGCATGGCTTCACTATCCTCAGCTAAACGAGTAGCGCATGGGATCTGCCGTTCTCTGGGCTTCGACGTCTTCCGCCTCGCCAACCTCGACCGGTTCCTCGACAACCGGGAGCGGGAGCGGCGCGACACGTACTTGGCGCAACTGGCTCGGGCTCGACAGACGAAAGAGGCGGGCCAGACCGGTCTGCAAGGGTCCCACGCTGCCTCCGCCAGTACGGCCGTCTCCTGGGTGCCTGCCGAGGATTTACTTCCTGCTGCCTGTGCCAGGTTACAGGCGGCCCACACCGTCTTGGACGTCGGCTGCGGCATTCACCCGCAGCGCCTGATCGCCGCATCCGTCCACATCTGCTGCGAGCCCTTCTGGGAGTATCTCCACCGAGTCATGGTGGAGACCGCAGGTGATCCGCGTTACGTCTTCGTGAACGCTGGCATCGACCAGGCCATGTCCATCTTTCCTCCTCAGTCCGTCGATACGGTCTTCCTGCTGGATGTCGTTGAGCATCTGGACAAGCCGGCAGGCACTACCGCAATCGCTCAGTTCAGGCGGACCGCGCGCCAGCAGGTGGTGGTGTTCACCCCGGTAGGCTTCATGCCACAGCATTACGGGCAGGGTGAGGCGGATTCGTGGGGCATGCAGGGAGGTGCCTGGCAGGAGCACCGCTCTGCCTGGCTCCCCGAGGACTTCCCGGCTGCCGAGGGTTGGGAGGTCGTGGCTTGCCGCGATTTCCACCGCAATGACGCCAACGGTTCTCCCCTGCCGGAGCCCTGTGGCGCCATGTGGGCCGTGTGGACCCACCCCGCCGCCGTGGGTACGCCTGGATCCAGCGAGGAGCCGCGCCGTTGAAGTCCCTGCTCAAACGCGTGCTCTACGGCCTGGGACTGGAGGTCCGGCTCCGGCGCAATGTCGAAGCCCATGCTCGGCGGGAGTGGGAGGACAAGTGGTGCGAGCGCTGGCGGCCCTTCGTGGCCCATCGCCCGATCCGGACGATCCTGGACATCGGCGCGAATGCCGGCCAGTTCGCGCGTCTCGCGCACCGTTTGTGCCCACAGGCTCGCATTCTCTCCTTCGAACCGCTGCCCGACTGCTTCGTTGAGCTCCAGAGGAATCTGGAAGTGATCCCGGGCGCCAGAGCCTTCAACGTGGCGCTAGGCGACCACGCGGGGATGGTGACCATGAACCGTAGTGCCTTCACGCCGTGCTCGTCACTGCTGGCCGGTACGGCGGATCTTGGCAGGGATATCCCGGCCGCCGCAGCCGTGTCTCAGGTCTCCGTTCCGCTGCTTCGCCTTGATGACATCCTGGCGGATGCAGGAGTGGACGACGAACTGCTGATCAAGATGGACGTCCAAGGCTTCGAGCCGCAGGTGATCCGCGGAGGACCTGCCGCC
>CAILKC010000453.1 GCA_903834675.1 uncultured Victivallales bacterium
GCACCGCGCTTGAGGGTCACCGTGGCGGCGCCGTTGCGCAGCAGGTGCGGCGTGCTGCCCCAGGCCAGCAGCGTCGTGCGCGCCCGGTCAGCATACTTTACTCCCGTATTCTGGAGATCGGTCAGGTGCGTGATCAGCAGCCGTCGGCTGGTGGCGACAGGCTGGCCATCGAGGCTCGAGACCCAGACCGTGGCGTCGGTGTCCCGGATGGCGAAGCGGGCCGCGGCCGTCTCGACGGTCTTGCCGGCTGGGGCAAAACACCCGGCGGTGCAGGGGGTATCCAGGATCATGGTATCCGCCGGGCCGTCCAAGGTGAACTGGCCACTGGCGCTCTGCGCCCGCCGGGCGCCCAGGTCAGTGGAGTTGTCGGCGCCGAGCCAGGCACGCTCTTTGAGTGCCTGCACGATGGCGGCGCCGGCGGCCTCCGCATATGGCGCCGCCGCGACCGGAGCCGTACCTAGCGGCGACGAGTCCGACGTCGGTAGCGTTAGATCCGCTGGCACCGCCGTGTCCCGGGCACCCAGGAACAGCCCCACCTTAGCTACCGTCACCAGCCCTGACCAGGGCGGCACGATGCTCCCTTGGCGGCCTTGCCGACGAGCCAATTCCGCCGGGTCCATCGTCACCGCCACCGTCCGGCCGACCGGCGAGAGGTCGCCGCGCAGGAACAGGCACAGCGTGGCCCGTTCGGCGGCCTGATTCAAGGGGTCGGTGGCCAGGTCGAAGTAGCCCGCACCAGACGCTTTGAACAGGTTCTCGCGGTTGTGGCTGTAGGCGAAACGCCAGACCACGGACCACTCCTGCAGCGCCGCCATACAGCCCGTCAGGATGCCGCCCACCCCCCGGTAACGCCCCGGCCCGGAGTAGTTGTACTCGCTGACGGTGAAAGGCTTGTCCAGCAGCCGGGTGAAGGCCAGGTTGCGTCCCCCCGGCGCGCCGACCGCCACCGGGCTGGTGTTGACGCAGCGCGAGGGCAGGCGCCAGGGCTGCTCGATGAACTGCGGGTGGTCGACGTAGAAGTGGTCATCCACATAGTCACACTCCAGCCGCACCCGCTGCGACTGCGCCGTATTGCTCCAGCCGTTCATGTTGGTGAGCAACGCCTGGCACTTCAGTTCGTCGCGCAACAGCGTCTTCACCCGGCGGAACAGCGCCAGCTCGGTGTCGGCCAGGAAGGCGGCAAAGTCGCGCCCCGAGACCGAGTCCTCGGTGAAGCTCTTGGGCAGGACGGCGGTGTCGGCGCTCAGCTCGCCCTCGACCGCTTTGCCCCAGGCCACCCCGACCGCCGCCGCTGTACCGTAGGTCCGCAGCAGCCAGGCGCTCCAGGCACGCTGCCAGTCGGCGCGGGCACGCTCACTGCAGCTACCGATGAAATTGCCGACATTGCCCTCGTTGATCAGGCTCAGCCAGGCCAGGGCCGGCTCGTCCGCGTAGCGCAGGCCGGTGTAGGGGTTGACGTGCTCCAGGAAGGTTCGCGTCCAGGCCGCGAAGTTCGCAAAGGCAGCCTCATTCACGGGCACCAGCATCTTGAACTCGTCCATGGCCACGTTGCCTGTGGCCCCCGGCCAGATCTCGGCCGCAAAAACCTGGCGCGACACAAAGAGGTCGGTGGTCATGTAGATGCCGCGCTGCTTGAGGGCGGCAGCCAGGTGATCGAGTTGGTCGAAGACGTCCGCCTTCGCCTTGGTCGAGGTCCCGCCGCTGCGCTCCGCCAGCACCGACTCGTAGTGATGGAAACGCACCGCGTTGTAGCCCAGCCGCATCAGCCGTTCCGCCAGCGCCTCGGCCTGCTCCGGGGCGAGGTACTGCGCCGTGAAGCACAGATTGACCCCATAAAAACGCCGGGGAACCGTCGGCGCTTCCGCGAAGGCAAACTGCCCCGTCGGGGTCGAGATCACCCGACCCTGCTTTCCCGCCGGCATCGCCGTGGGCCGTAACCCCGAGAAGTCGAGCGCCGAGCCGGGCTCGATGTCCAGCGCCACCGCCAACGGCAGCCATTCCTCGCCGGCCTCGAGGGTGACCGGTTCGTCAATGCTCAGGCTCATGCCGCCGACCGCCGTCACGGTGAGATCGACCGTCCAGGCCTCCGCGGCCGGCCACAGACGCGGCGGGGTCATCTGCGGCCCGATGCGGACGCAGAAATTCGGCCCCCACTGCCGGTTGTCCTGCACCAGCATGGGCACCGGCTCGGCGCTGCTGAACTCCAGACGCGCCCCATCGGCCCACGACAGGGCCAGTGCCCGCGTTGGCTCCGAGCCGTAGAGATGCGTCGCGCCGCGCTCCGCCGGGAAGCTGCCCGGCTTGCCGTCGGCGCTGAAGCTGGCGCCGCGCACGATGTGCTCCGGAAGGTCGAAACTCACGTGCAGACTGTTCAGCTCGATGGCCTGCTTCGGCACGAGGCGATAGTGCAGCACAACGCCCGTCCCGACCACCTCGGCGCGCAGTTCGCAGTCCACCTCCTGGCCATCGGGCGCCCGCACCACGGTGCGCCGGGGCTCGGTCACGGGCGCCGGTCGGGGCGCGCCAGGTCCGGCGCCGCGCCACTCCTTCTGGAACAACCCGGGCTCGAGCGTGCCGATCTCCTGGCCGCCTCGAGACAGCACCACCGTACAGTCAGGCCGCACAAAGGCCGCCCAGTCCGCGGCCCAGGCGCCACCGGACACGGTCAAGACAAGAGCAAGTGTACGCATGGCTGTCATCCGCTTCTCCACCGTCAAGATCACACAACCCTTGAACGACGACAGATTCACTGTAGTCGGACAGTCTCGCACCTGCAATGCCGCATTGTTCCTTGTTGCCTTGTGCGTTGAAAGGTGAACGTCTAAAGTTGAGCGTTTCAGATTCTGAGAGACGGCAGAGGAATGGCACCATGACCTCCCGCGAACGCATTTTCGCCGCCTTGGACTACCGGCCCGTGGACAAGGTGCCACTGCGCCTTTCTGCCGCGGCGGGCGGGTTGCATGAGCACGGCCAGAAGCTGTTGGACCTGATCCAGGCCTGCGGCCATGATTTCGGAGCGCTGGACGGGGTCCGCTTGCCGCCGCCGCTGCCGGCCACCGACGTCGACCCCGACGGCTCCTACCACGCCTTCCGCACCGACGAGTGGGGCACACGCTGGGAGTACCGCATCCCCGGCATCTGGGGACATCCGGTGGCCTGGCCGGTCGAGGACCTGGATACGGTTGAGACCTACGCCATGCCGGCCCCGGCCCCAGCGCTGGTAGGCGCGGAACTGGCCGCCGCCCGCGGCGAGCTGGCCGAACACCAGCGCCGCGGTTTCCGCCTCGACGGCGCGGGGAGCCTCTTCGAAAAGCTGCACTGCATCCGCCGCTTCGAGGATGTGCTGGCCGATCTGGCCCTGGCCGACCCGCGCCTGGGCCGCCTCGCCGATCGGGTTCTGCAGCACATGCAAGCCCATGCCGGCCGTGCCATCGCCAGGGGCAGCGACGGCGTAATCGTGGGCGACGACTTCGGCACCACGACCGCCCTGCTGATCTCGCCAGCCACCTGGAGGAGCTTCTTCAAACCCCGCTACGAACAGGTCTTTGCCGGGTTGCGACAGGCCGACATCCGCATCTTCTTCCATGTGTGCGGCTGGGTCGAGCCGATCCTGGAAGACTTCCGCGACCTGGGGGTGAACGCGATCTGGCCGCAGATCACGCTGTTCAAACCCGCCGAACTCCACGCCCGTTGCCGCGACCTCGGCCTGGCGGTCGAGATCCACCCCGACCGCGGCGAACTGCTGCAGCACGGCACGCCCAGTCAGGTGCGTGACAACGTCCGGCGCCTCATCGACGAGATGCACACGTTGGAGGGCGGTTCCTGGCTCTACCTCGAAGTCGATCCCGGCTTCCCCTGGCCCAATGTGGAAGCCCTCTTCAAGACCGCGATGGAGCTGCGCGCCTGACTCTCCGTGACCGAGTTCTGCTTCTCTCGCCCGACTACACCTGTGCCGACGATACCGGTGGCCACAGTCTGATGCAAGACGGGCTCGGCATGGGGGTCGGCGCGCCGACCGAGCGCAAACGGCCAGTCTCTGGGTCGATCCTGAATACGGCGACGCTGTTGCCCGGCATATTCGCGCAGAGCAGGAACTCGCCGCCTGGCGTGATCGCGAGGTTCTGCGGCCCCTTGCCTAAGCTCGGCTCAATCCCGATTAGCGTCAGGTCCCCAGCCGCATCAAGGTGATAGGCGGCGATACTGTCGTGTCCGCGATTCGTGCCGTACAGGAAGCGCCCGTCCGGCGTGATCTTCAGATCCGCGCAGTAACTCTTCTCGCCATACTCGCCGGGTAACGTGGATACGGTCTGACGCTCGATCAGGATGCCGGACTCGGAGTCATAGTCGAACCCGGTGACCGAGTTGCTGAGTTCGTTGATGACGTAGAGCTGTTTGCCGTTGGGGTGAAAGGTCAGATGCCGGGGTCCGGCGCCAGGTGGCGTGCGCACGAACGGTTGGCGGTTAGCCACCAGCTCAGCCCTGGCTGCGTCCAGCCGATAGCACCGCACCTGGTCGAGACCCAGGTCCGCGGCGTAGACAAAGCGGTTGTCCGGACTGACCACGATGCAGTGCGCGTGCGGACCCTCCTGGCGCGCCAGATCGATACCCTTGCCGCCGTGTTGGAGGAAGGATGCCGCCGCGCCGAGCGAGCCATCCGCCCGCACCGGTAGTGACGCCACGCTGCCGGTCGAGTAATTGGCAACCAGCACCGTCTTGCCCGTCGCGTCCACGTCCAGGTAGCAGGCCGCCGAGCCCTGGGTCGACTGCCGATTCAGCGCCCGTAACTCGCCCGTTCCCCCGGCAATCTCGAAGGCCGCCACCTGCTCAGGTTCGGCGCCGCCGAAGGTGCGCGCCTGAATCGAGTACAAGAAGCGCCCAGCGCGCGACAGCGCCATGAAGAAGGGGTTCTCGATGCCGGCCGTCCGCTGCACCGCCTGCAAGTGGCCGGTCTTCAGGTCCAACCGGAAGGCCCAGATGCCGCCCTCGGTTCCGGCCGCGAAGGCCGAGATGAATACCAGGGGCCCGGCTGCATTCGGATCGGCGTTCATGCCGTCCTCCCGTCTGACGTTGGGTTAGAGATGATGCGGCGCACACGCAGGGTGAGGATACCTCGCGGGCGCGGGGTGTCAAGCCTGCCCACGCTCCGCCGTTGCATCCGCCCTTACCGTAAGGTATTCTAGATACGGACGCCATGGATGCGGCGAGTACGCCAGACCCTCTCTCGTAAAGGATCTACCCGTGAGCAGCAGACCGCGCCTTCTCCGTCGTACGGCCACCAACCTGGCTCTGGCCTACGCCCTCTACGCCCTGCTGGTGGTCTACCTGGTACCGCCACTCGCCAAACACTTGACCGAGACCAAGGTCGGTGCCCTCCTGCAGCGGCCGGTCACGGTGACCCGCATCACCCTCAATCCCTTCACGCTCTGCCTCCAGGTGCGCGGCCTTGAGATCTGGGAACCTGACGGTGAGACCCTCTTCGTCGGCGTCCAGCGGTTCGAAGCGAACCTCGACCTGGTGCTCTCCGTGCTGCAACGGGGCCTGGTGCTCAGCGCCGTCACCGTGGACGGCCCCCATGCCATCGTGGTGCGGCGGCAGGACGGCTCGTTCAACTTCTCAGACCTGATCCGGCCGTCGGCCGCCGCCGCGCCCGCAGTCCCAGCAACGCCGGCCGCACCGCCACCCCGCTTCTCCGTCTCCAACATCCAGGTCCGGGAAGGCTGGTTCTTCTTCCGCGACGAGGTCGTGAACGCCCAGCAACGTCTGACCGGAGTGTACCTGTCGATCGCGGCGGTGTCCAGCCTGCCGAACCGGAGCGAGGTCTACGTCCAGCCCGCCTTCCACGCCCAACTCAATGGCCGGACGATCACCCTCGACTGCCAAACCAAACCTTTCGCTGATTCCCAGGAGAGCAACGTCGACCTCAGCCTGCACGACCTCGATCTGACCGCCCTCGCTCACTACCTGCCCGAGCCCCGCAATGTCGACATCACCTCAGGCTGGCTCGATATTGACCTCAAGCTCCATGCCCTGCATGTGCTCAAACAGAAACCGTCGATATCGGTGAGCGGCGACATCGGCCTGCGCAGCTTCTGCCTCACCGGTCGTGATGGCCTTACCCTGGCCGCCGTGGAGGCCCTGCAGGTGAGCCTCCGGCCCACCGATCTGATGCAGAAGGAGATCCACGTCAGCCGCATCCTCTGCCGAGCCCCATTCGTCCGCTTGACCCGCGACGCCCAGGGAGCCCTGCTGCTGCCCCGCCTCGGCGCGGCATCGGCAGCGCCCCCCGCGTCGACGCCGGGGCCCACCGCGGTCGCCGCGGTACCGACCCCACCTCCGGTAACCGCCGACATCGCCGACATCGTCGTGCAGGATGGGCGCCTGGAGTTCAGCGACGACACCGTCGTCCCAACGTTCCACACTGCGGTCGACCTGCAACTCGGGATCACGGGTATGACCACCCGGCCCGGCCGCCCGGTCCAGATCCGCTTCGAGGCCGCCACCGAGTCGGCGGAAACGGTGGCGGGCACCTACACGGTCACCCTCTTCCCGCTGCTGTCCGTCACCGGCATCACGACCGTCAAGAATATCTGCCTGCCCAAGTACATGCCGTATCTGGAGAGCACCCTGGCCAGCACCATCACCCGCGGCACACTCTCCGTGAAAGCAGATCACGAGATCGCCCTGCCGCCGGGCGCCCCGCCCGTGGTCAAGCTCAGCCACGTCGACCTCAGCCTGAAGGATGTCTGCCTAGTCGGCGGAGCCGACCATGCCCCCGTCCTCACCCTCCAGGAACTGGCGCTGACCGATGTGACCGCTGACCTCGGCTCCCGCGAAGCCCTCGTCGGGTCGTTCGTCACGCGCGGCGGCCAAGTCCAGATCCAACGCTTCAAGGACGGCTCGCTCAACCTGCAGAAGCTGCTCCGCGCCAGACCTGCGACCACGACCCCCGCGCCCGCCACCGCCGACGTCGCGGCACCGTGGACGGTCACCGTGCGTGATACGACCTTGACCCAGTGGGCCGTGGCCGTGGACGACCAGCAACCGCGTACGCCGGTGCATGTGTCCGTGGGTGACATCATGCTGAACCTCAAGAACCTGAGCACGCGCGCCGGTCAGAAAGGCACGCTCGCCCTCGCCCTGCGTCTGAACGAAAGCGCGGCGCTAGCCGTCTTGGGCGGTTTCAGTGTCGAGCCCCTGGCGGCCGACCTCAGCATCCGTCTGACCGACCTCGTCCTGAAAGACTTCCAGGGCTACATCGACGACCATCTCAAGCTGCTGATCAGCGACGGGGCGATGGAGACCGATCTCAAGGTCGCGGTCGCACGGGCGGCGGATGCCGGCTTCGACGGCACGGTGGATGGCTCTTTCACGCTACGGCGCTTCGCCTCGGTCGACCAGGCGCACGCGGAAGATTTCGTCAAGGTTCAGGAATTCGCCCTACGCGGCATCCACGTCGCGCTGCGGCCACTGGCCTTGCACCTGGATGAACTGGCACTCAGCGGGCTGAATACGGCGCTCACCATCAAGCCGGACGGCTCTCTCAATCTGCTGTCCGTGCTTGGCGCCACGCCCGCGGCGGCCACGACCCAGGCGCCGCCGCCAACTCCGCCCACGGCCGTGACGCCAAGCGGTGACAGTGCCATCCCACTCGACATCGGCACGGTCCGCCTGGACGGCTGCGGTGTCGTGTTCACGGACCAACAGCGCACCCCGCACTACCGCGTCGTCCTCGGAGAACTGGGGGGAACCGTTACGTCGTTCTCACTCGGGAAGCCGACGCCGGCGCAGATCGAGCTGGCCGGGCGGTTCGACAGCCAGGCTTCGTTCTCGCTCAAGGCGACGCTGGCTGACCTCGGACCACAGATGACCCTCACTGCCGCCACCATTCTCAAAGACTTCGAACTCAGCCCGCTGACCCCCTACTCCGGCCGCTACGTCGGCTACGCCGTCCAGAAGGGTAAGCTTAGTTTTGACCTTAGATACGCACTCAACCAGCGCCAACTCGTGGCGGAGCACAAAGTCTTGATCGATCAGTTCGCCTTCGGCCAGAAGATCGAGAGTGCGGACGCCACCGACCTGCCCGTGCGCCTGGCGGTGGCCCTGCTCAAGGACCGTAGAGGCCAGATCAGCTTCGACGTCCCGGTCCGCGGCAGCCTCGACGATCCCAAATTCAGCATCCTGCGCATTGTGCTGAAAGTCCTGCGCGACCTGGTGGCCAAGGCGGCAACTGCGCCCTTCGCCATGTTGGGGGCGCTGGTCGGCGGTGGCGAGGAACTGAGTTTCGTCGACTTCGGCCCAGGCACTACCGACCTGGACGAGGCCGGGGTGAAGAAGCTCGAAGCGCTGGCCAAGGCACTGCTTGATCGCCCTGAACTGCAGGTCGAGACCGGGGGTACGGTCGACCTGGCAACCGACCGCGAAGGGCTGGTACGGCAAGCGGTGCTCCGCCAGATCAAGGCGCGGAAACTGGCTGACCAGGTCAAGACCGGCCAACCGGCGGGCTCGGTCGATGAGGTCTCACTCTCTGCCGCTGAGCGTAACGAATGCCTGCTCGCGATCTACCGCGATACCCTCGCGCCAAAGCCCGCCGCCCCGACCACGACTGCCACGCCCCCCATCCCGACCCCTGCCGAGATCGAACAGCAACTTGCGGCGCAGACGACGGTGACCGACGAGGACGTGAAACTGCTGGCTGGACGACGCGCCGCCCGAGTGCGCGAGTTCCTGACCACCACCGGCCAGGTCCCGTCGGAACGTGTCTTCGTGGTGGCCGCAGCGCCGCCGGCCGCGGCGGGCGCCGCCCCCGCCGGGACCCCGGTACGCCAGGCCCGTCTGTCTCTACGCTGAGTCGTTCGCCATGACCGGCCGCACCAAGCCAAGCCCGGAACCGCAGTGCTGCCGCCTTGTCCTACCCTCGGCGTCGGCATGGCCCGCAACACGACGATCCGGAATGAACACGAGAGAGAGGAACTCCCATGAGCCCCCACTTTGGTGTAGCGACGGTCCTGGTGATCACGACCGCCCTGGCGGCAGAGCCGCTGGCCGGTGTCTATGCTTTCAACGTCAAGGACGCCGAGGGCAAGCTGGTGGCCTTGAAGCAGTACGAGGGCAAGGTGCTGCTGATCGTCAATGTGGCCAGCAAGTGCGGCTTCACCTCGCAGTATGAAGGCCTCCAGGCGCTCCATGAGAAGTACGCGGCTCAGGGGCTGGTGATCCTGGGTTTCCCGTGCAATCAGTTCAAGAGTCAGGAACCCGGCACGAATGCCGAGATTCAGACCTTCTGCAAGACCACCTATGGAGTCACCTTCCCGATCATGGGTAAGATCGAGGTCAATGGCGAGAGTGCGGATCCACTCTATGTTCACCTCACCTCGCAGGTGCCCGGCATCCTGGGCTCCGAGGCCATCAAGTGGAACTTCACGAAGTTTCTGGTGGACCGCCGCGGTAAGGTGGTGGAGCGTTACGGTTCTCCGACCTCACCGGCAGCGTTGGCAAAACCGATCGAGAAGCTGTTGGCGCCGCCGCAGCTCTGACTCGGCAGAGCTTGCGCTTCGGTCGGAAGGATTTGTGGTGGTGCTCGAGAGCGCTAAGGAGAGTGGCAGACGTGAACAGCCGTTGTATAGGGGTGGCGGCCATGCTCGTCGCCGTCTGGGTCGCGGCGGCGAAGGCCCGGGCCGACGTCGTGGTGCTCGAGAACGGCTCCCGGCTGGTCGGCACGGTCATCAGCCTCGCCCCCGGCCAGGTCGTCCTGAGCACGGACTACGCAGGCACCCTGACCCTGGCCTCCAAGCGCATCGTGGACCTCCGCACGGAGACGCCGCTGCATGTCGTCTTTGCCGATGGCTGGCGTGTCGTTGGGACCCTGGCGACCGAGACGTCCGGGCCGATCCTGCGCACCGCGTCGGGCCCCCTGACGATCGCCGACCTGCCGGCGGTGACGGCGGTGTGGCCGGAGGGTCAGCCGGACCCGACTCTGGCGCCACCCCCCGGGCGCCGGTGGACCCACGAGGTCGCCGTTGACCTTGCCGGCAGGACAGGTAACTCCCGCAAGGTCCGCCTTGGCGGCTCCGCCAGATCCGTTCTCAGCGGCCCCGATGATAGGACCGCCCTCTACCTGCGCAGCGCCCTGGCTGAAGAGGACGGCAAGGAGACCGAGGACGAACTCATCGGCGGCACGGACTATGAGCGCGCCCTCACCAAGCGGCACCTGTGGTACGCCCGAGCAGAGGTGGAGCGAGACGACATCGAAGCCCTTGACCTGCGGACCACCGCCGCGGCCGGCTATGGGTACTACTTCATCAAGCAGGACCCGGACTCGCTGCGCGCTCGTGTCGGCGTTCAGTACCGACATGAGGATTACCAGTCCGGCCGTACCCAAGACACCCTGGCGGCAGAGTTTGGCGCCCGTTACGAGGCGACCCTGTGGACCTGGGGCAAGCTGGTCAGCGAGATCACCTGCGCCCCGGCCTTCGACGACCTCTCGAACTACCGGGTGGACCACTTCAGCGCTCTGGACATCCCCCTGAGCAGCACGAAACACTGGACCCTGCGCCTGGGTGTCACCAACAGCTACAACAGCACTCCCGCCGAAGACCTGAAGCGGTTGGAGACCACCTACATGGCGCGCCTGGTGCTGAAGCTGCCCTGAGCGCCACGGCCCTGCGGCTTGCCCCCTCGGAGCCCGCCTTCAGAACGCCTGGAATTCCGTACGCAGGATCACTTCGTCCTGCATCTGTGGCGACAGCCGCACGAAGTAGTCGGTGTAGCCGCCGATGCGGACCACCAAGTCACGGTACGCCTCAGGGCGCTGACGCGCCGAGCGCAGCTGTGCCGCGTCCGCCACATTCACCTGCGTCTCAAAACCACCCCGGCGCAGGAAGGTGACGATGAGATCACGCAGCCGGCCACGTGCGCCACCCTCCGCAAACAGCGCCCGGGTGAACTTCATGTTGTAGGCCGCGCCACCGATGAGCGGGCTATGGTCCCATGAGGTGGTGGACAGGATGGCGGTCGTGGGACCACAACGCTCTCGGCCCTGCGCGGGTCCGCAACCATCCGCGAACGGGAAGCCGGCCTGGCGCCCGTCCGGCGTTGCCCCGCACTCGCGGCCGAGGCGCTCGTGCATGATCCAACAGAAGGCCCCCGGCACAAAATGCGCGCCGTCGGGCAGCACCCGCTGGCGGGCGCACTCGCTGGCGGCAAAGCCGATGATGTCGGCCAGAAGGCCATCCACCCGGGCCTCGCCGTTGCCGTACTTGGGATAGGCCAGAAAGCGCCGCCGTTCGGCCTCCTGTTCGGCGAAGTCCGTCCGCAGTAGCTCGCTGAGACGGGCCCACGACAGCCGCCCGGAGCCGTAGACCTCTTCCCGGATGACCTCCAGGGAGTCCGCCAGGTTGGCCAGCCCCACAAAGGAACACTCAACCCAGTTGTAGACCGCGCCGCCGTCGTCAATGTCCCGCTGGCGGGCGCTGCAATCCCGCGTAAAGACGCTCTGTAAGGGCTTGCGGCCGTGTCGGCGACGACTTTCCCGCTGGCGGTTCTGCTCCGCCACGGCGGTGTCAATCCGAGCGCCCAAACGGGCCCGATAGGCAGCGAGAAAAGCGTCGAAGCTCGCCGCCGGCGCCACCGCCGTAGCCTGCGCCGCGACTTCCTCCAACAGCAGCCCCGGCGTACTGAAGTAGGGCGAGGCCACCCAGACGTTGCTGGCCGCCACCGGAGTGATTTCAACGCAGGTCGAGTTGATGTAGTTGCAGGCATCCGAGGCCGGTACGCCCAGCCGAGCCAGGCCGCGTTGAATGGTCTCGTCGCCGAAAAAGGCCACGTTGCAGAGGCCCTCGGCAATCAGCTCAACCCCCAGTTCCGTCATGGCCGCCGGCGTCCCCTCGTGCCAGCAGATGCCCACGGTCGGGTAGACTAGCCGCGTGCGCCGTAACGCCTCCAGGCAGAGGTACGAAAGCGGGTTACTGACATCCTTGCCGTGCTCGTCCCGGCCCCCCACCATCACGCTCATTGCCAGGCCATCGGGGATATACTCGTTCACCAGGAGGTACAGGCTCTCGAGCAGTGCCAGGGCCTCGGCATCGTCCAGCGTCCCCGCGGCCCGCTCCCGCTCGTAGTACGGTAACAGCACCCGATCCAGATGACCCGGCACCACCAGGTAGACCTGCTCGCCGAGCATCACCCCGAGGTCCATGAACCAGGTCAACTGCACGGCGTCGCGGAAGCTCCGTGGCGGCAGGTGTGCCAAGCGTCGGCAGGACAGGGCGATCGCCTCGAGTTCGTGGCGCCGTCCCGGCGTGGCCTCGTCCAGCCACGACTCCGCGGTCACCGCGGCGTGCTCGATCATCTCGCTGAAGCCCCGCAGTGCCTGCATGAAGGAAGCGAGCGCCTCGGCGCTCTCTCCCGTGGCGGTGTCGAGGCGTGTTGCCAGGTCGGCCAGCATCCCATCGATGCCGTGGGCGAAGATGCGACCCCGCTCCAGCTCGCAGTGTCCGGTCTGCCCGCCAGGACTCGGAAAGGCGGCAACCTCGGCGCGCGCCTGGGCCGCGTCCGCCGCCTCGTCGGGCCGAGCTGGCGCCAGCCGGCCTACCAGCAGTTCGTACTCATCAAGCTCAAAGCGTACACTGCACAGCCGTTCCCGGACGACAACGCCTTTGCGTACCTGCCACGAGGCCACCTCGGCACTGGCCCGCAACGCCCGCGCCGAGGCCGTGATGGGATCAGGCTTCGGTTGAATCTTGCGCTCAAAACAGCGCTGCCGAAGAGCCTGAATACGCTCAGAATGACGCTCGGAACCGATGACGCCTGCGGAGGTTGACATAGGCATGATCCGATACCTTTGTGAATGTCCTTGGCTGGCCGCACAATATACTCACTGCACAGCGTAACCGCTGCTCCACGCCTGGCGCCCGTCTGGCGCGAGGCGGAATAGCGAGGCCGTCCCTGACCGTCTCTTCCGCCCGCAGGGCGTGGAGGTCGGCGGGCCGTCATGCCAGAGGGCAGGACTTCCGCCGTCTCTGGATGGGGATACGGCGGGGACCGCCGGCTCCAGGGGGGACGGTCGAGCCGACCGCTGCTCCACGCCTGGCGCCCGTCTGGCGCGAGGCGGACCGTCGGCTCCAGTGTGCCTACCACCCGGAAAAGGAAACCGCCCAGCTCCCACCCCGCCGCGGGAGTTGTCGCAGCGTGGAAGGTGATCCATAGTTCTCTCGATGCCGACGGGTTCATCCTCACGACCCCGTCGGCCATCTTACCAACCCGAGGAGGCCAATCGCCATGACGGACAAACTGACGGCTGCGCAGGTCGCGCAGATCGAGGCCGCTCTGGCCAGGGGGGAAAAGATCTCTGCCATCAAGCTCTACCGGGATTTCACCGGTGTGGGCCTGAAGGAATCGAAGGAGGTCATCGATCAACGGTCGGGCGAATTGCTCCAGCGCGACCCGGTCACCTACGCCAAACTGGCGAAGCGCGGCAGCGGCTGCGCCTCGGTCATCGCCCTCGGGCTGGCGGCTGCGGCCGTTGCCTTGTGGGTGTGGCGGTCGGCCATCACGCAGATCCCGGCCGCTCGTTGAGGATCGGCACGCCCAGCGCCAGCAGGGCCTCGATCCAGCCCTCGACGGTCTCCCGCGTCGGCGCCTCTGCCCGAGCCCGTTCGTCCGGGTTTACCCCGAGACGCTCCAGCTTGCCCTCGCCTAGGCGGTGGTAGGGCATGATCTCAAAGCCGACGGCGCGCGGCAGGCAGCGGGCCAGTCGCGCCACCCCGGCAAAGTGTTCCGGAATATCGTTGAGCCCGGGAATCAAGGGCAGCCGTACCAGCACCGCCGCTCCGCCGTCATGCAGCCGTTGCAGGTTTTCGAGGATGCCTTCATTGGGCACGCCGGTGAGCTGCCGGTGGCGCTGCGAGTCGGTCTCCTTCACGTCGTAGAGAAACAGATCGATGAAGGGCCGGATACGCTCAAGCTGCTCGTAGGGCGCGAAGCCGCTGGTCTCGATGCAGCAGTGCAGGCGCTCCGCTTTGGCGCGCTCCAGCAACTCCGCGCAGAAGTCGATCTGCAACAGCGGCTCGCCGCCCGAGAGCGTCATGCCGCCCCCGCTGGTCTCGTAGAAGGGCCGGTCTTTGAGCACCTCGTGCAGCACCTCCTCGACGCCCATCTCGCGGCCGATCATCTCGAGCGCCTCGGCGTAGCATTTTTCGGTGCAGGCGCCGCAGACCTTGCAGGCCTGCCGCGCGAGCGTGTGCCGCTCCGCCTCCAGATGATGCGCCTGCTGCGGACAGCGCTGAAAACAGAAGCCACAGCCGATGCAGCGGTCCGGCGAAAACGAGAGTTGCGGCGTGCGCAGATTCGACTCGGGATTGTGACACCAGCGACAGCGCAACGGACAGCCCTTGAGGAAGACCGTCGTCCGGATGCCAGGGCCATCATGAATGCTGAATTTCTGAAGGTCGAAGACCGTGCCGGTCATGATCACCCCGCCTGAGTTCACCGTCGACGCCCGCCTCAACCCGCCATCAGCACTGCCGCATTCCCGGCCACGCCGAGCTCATCGCGGAGCTGCTCGATGGCGGCATGGTAGACGCCCTCGGCGGCAGCCTTGGGGTCGTTGACCTTCAACGCCGCTTCGTAGGGTTGCCGTATGGCGGTGCCGATGTTGATCTTGGCGATGCCGTTACGGATGGAGTCCTGCAGGAACTCGCGCCGGATGCCGCTGCCGCCGTGCAACACCAGCGGAATGCCCACTGCCTCCCGGATGGCCGCCAGATGCCGGAGGTTCAGCCGGGCCGGCGTCTTCTTGTCAGCCCGGGCAGCCGTGATGGCGCCATGGACGTTGCCGATCGCCACCGAGAGCCAGTCCACCCCGGTCTCGCGCACAAAGCGTAACGCTTCGGCGACGTCCGTGAAGCCGCGCCCACTGGCGAACAGTTCTTCATACGGCGGCAGGGGCCCGGCTTCGTGACCCAGCACCGCGCCCAGTTCGGCCTCCACCGGGAGGCCGGCCGCGTGCGCCAGGTCCACCACCCGCCGGGTGACGGCAATGTTCTCCGCCAGAACCAGACGGGAACCGTCCACCATCACCGACTCGTAACCGGCCGCAATCGCCCGGCCGATCACCTCCATGTAGTCAACCGGGAGCTGGTCCTCGTCAATGACCGGGCAGTGATCCAGGTGCAGCCGCGTAAAGCACTCGTCCTTGACCTGCGCGTAGGTGTCGCGGATGGCTTCCAGGCTGCCCGCTTGAAACTTCTCCCACTCCAGGCGCGCCACCGTGATCAGACCCACGGTACGGGTGTCGCGCAACGCCCGCACCACCGGCGCCATCATGTCGTGGTATGGGATGTTGAAGGCCGGAATGGCTGTGCCGAGGCGCAGTGCCGCGCTCATCAGGGCGCCGGTAGAGGGATGCGTGTCTGTCATGGTAGAGGTAGTATCCGATTGTCCCGTGCCATGGTGCACTGCCTTTGCTGCACGAGCGAGTACACCCTTCGACCGTGCGGTCCTGGTCAAACCCTGGGCGACGAAAGGCGCAAGTTAGCCTCTATCACGCCACAATGCCATGGCGGCTTCGCAAACCACGCCGACAATATTCGACCTGTGCAATAAGGGAGTCCGTCTGGAGCGCTGAAGGCGCGCTGCCATACCAGCCCAGGGCAACGCCCTGGGAATAGGACGGTTATGGGTTTGAGCCCTGTAGGGGCGAGCTATCTGCCATACCTCCGCACCGAGGCC
>CAILKC010000454.1 GCA_903834675.1 uncultured Victivallales bacterium
GCCGACGCAGCGGCGCCCTCCAACGCCCTTCGTCCGCCGCGGCGGACGAGGGGCGGAATGGGAAGCGCTTTGGGTCATACGCGGTTGCTGCAAGTCTCATACAAGCAAACCCCGACGGAGCTGACTTGCGCCCAGCGCAGGGCAGCGCCCTGGGTTGGCATCAACCCGCAAAGTTTTCCACCCTGACGGGGGGGACAACCTCGGGATGCCTAGCCCTGGGCCAGTCCCTCGCCGAGATCGTGGTCCACCTGATCTTCAGCACCTCTGGGATTGAACGCTGCAAGGGCGGGTTTATCGCAGGCCTGCAGCCTGCCTTCGCGGGGGGGGCCAGTACCCAGGGCGCTGCCCTGGGCTAACGGATTGTGCCCCTTCGGGGCGGCCGAACGGGGGCCAGACCTTAGGGAGTTTGTATCTGCCAACGTACCGCGAGATGGGCGTCATATTCTCGGCTTCCCCTCTCCGAGGTTGGGCGTTGGACGTTCGAGGTTCGACGTCCGTGCCAACTCCCTTGGACCTGCTCAGAAGACCCTTTCGGTTGCACCCACGGGGCAGGGTGGCAGCGTTTCCAGGGTGGTCAGCCAGGTTGCCCAGGCGTTGGGGTTGCGGCCGAGGTCTTGCCCGCTGATCTCCCGTAGTTCGGCCAAAGCGAAGCTGGCCAGGATGTCATGGACATCGTCGAGGAAGCCAGCCAGGCGCCGGGAGCCGAGGCGACTGCCGCAGCGCGCGGCGGCGGCGGCAAGGAGGACCTCGGCCAGGGCGCTGTGGTAGACGCGACCGCTGTCCTCGCCGTCCCGGCGCCCCCAGCCGCCAATCCACTGGCGCTCAAGCAATCCATCGAGGGCCGTCCCCAGCCGCGGTTCACCGAGACGCTCGGCACAGAAAGCGAGGTTGAGCAAGCGGTCGAAGTGGGGCACGCGCTGCATGTCGATACGCTCGCGGATGTAGGCATTGAGGGCGCGTTCGGGGGGGCCGCCGCTGGTGGTGTCAGCGATGATCACCGCGACGGTCGCGGCGGCTTCGTGTACCCGGGCGATGCCAAGCAGGGCGAGGAGCTGATTGAGACGCCAGTAGTCGTCGGCCGCGTCGACGATACCCGCCCGTGGGTTTCCCGCCTTGTGCGGATGAGTGTCGTCATAGCAGCGCGAGGCGGCGAGAGAGAGTTCGCCGAGGGCTGAGACCAGCAGGTCGGCGCCGACGGTGGAGCCGAACCAGGCCAGGGCCTTCGCCAATTGCAGGCGGTTCACGCCTGGCTGTGCGAAGGCTGCCAGGAGCCGGGGCAACGCCTCATCTGGGGACTGCAGGGCGACGCTGAGCAGCGCCGTCTCATCGCCGCTGGCGAGTTGCTGCACGACCGTACAGAGGTCGATGGGGACGGGCCACGGAACCGGCAGTTGGTCCGACACCACCCCCAGACCGCGCAGCCGTGCTGTCAGGGCTCGCAGGTCGAGTTCCCGCGGATCGCCGCCCGCGGCAGCAGCAGCGGCGGCGGCCAGGCCGGTAGCGTAGCCCAGATTCTGCACATCCGGGGCCATGCGACAGAGGCAGGCGGCATCGGTGGTCGCCGAGATGGCTTTGGCCGTCACCAGGAGGCCGCACAAGCCTTTCGGGATACAGCAGCGCAGCGGAATACGCACCGGTATAAGAGTGGTGTGTACGGGCAGAAAGCCGAGTCGGCCCAGCCAGGAGGTGCTGATGCCGTGCGGGTCCCAGTCTGTGCAGGCGACGGCGAGGGTATCGTCGAACGATCGGCCGCCGAGAATGTCGCGCAGGTCCAGGGTGTATTCGCCCTCGATGTGCCTGCCCTCGCGCACCGTGAGTATCGCGGCGAAGTCGAACCCGTGGCCTTTCCGGTGTGCGAGACGCAGGCCGCGCTGGGTTTCGGAGAGTCGGCGCTGGTCGATGACATCGAGGTCGGCGCTACGGTTCTGCCAGCCGCCATGGCCCAGGCTCCACTGGCTGCAATCCTGGGCCGTCCCCGAACGCGGGTCACCAAAATGCGTGCGGACCCCGCAAAAGACGGCGGCATCGCCATCGCCGGTAGCGTCGACGGTGAGCTTGGCGCTGACCCGAAAGAGGCCGTCGCGGTCGGCTGCCAACAGCCCGCGCACCCGGCCCTGATCCGTGTCGCTGCCGCAGACCACGGCGCCGGGGAGCCAGCGCCCGCCCTGTCCAACGACCGCTCTGAGGTAGTGCAACATCTTGATGATGCGTCGGTTGCCGCTCCTGCCAGGGTGCATTTCCTCAGCCAGTGCCGCAACGCGCTCATCGAGGATGGCAGTGAAACCGCCGCGGTAGCCGTGGTAGTATCCCGCGACCAGGCCCAAAGTCTGAGTGCCGCCCAGGTCAGAGAGCTGTTCCAGGACTGCGGTTGCCGCACCCGCCTCCAGCGCCGCGGCCGCGGCATTGGCGCCGGCGGTGCCCCCACCGGCCACGAGCACGTCCACCTCCGCGGCCAGGGGAATATCCCCAAGCGAATGAAGCTGCGCCACGGCCAGCGTGACGCCGAGCGCCGGGTCGTCCAGCGGGGTGAACTGGCAAGAATCCAGGCTGAGGCGGGCGGGGCCCAGGCGGACCCCGTCCGGCGCCGCGAGAGGGCCGCGCGCCGCCGCCGCGGCCAGCGCTACGGCCGCCCAGCGCTCGGCCTCTTCCTGCAATTGGGCCACATCATCCCAGGAGGCGCCAGCCGCCAGTCCGTCGGGGCCCCGTAGCAACCCGGCCGGCAACGCAGCGGCGGAAGGCCGCGGCGGCGGCGGCTCCCAGAGCGTCGCCGCCAGCTCCGCCAGCACGGCCCGGGAGAAGGCAGGCACCGTGCGAATCAGCTCCCGAGTCAGCGCCACGCTGCGCTCGCGAGCCAGAAACTCAGCCTGCGCCCGGAGAGTGCGGCGGTCGTGAGCGGCAGTCGACACCTCGAGGGCGAACTCCGCCCACAGCGAACAGGCGGAATTCCGCCCGGCGTGGAAGATCACCCGGTTCCCCGCCAAGCCCACTGCCGGATCGATCTCGAGCTCACGCGCCGCCGGCCACTGCGCTCCGGCAAAGCCGACGGTGAACCGGCAGAGGCGCTGCGGGGGCTCCGGGACAAGCTCGGGAGAGAACAGCCGCAGGACGTCGGCCGTGGCCGTGCAGTCGACCAGGAGCGGCGCGTCAAGCCGCAGAAGCCCCTGCTTGGCGGCGAGCAGGAGGCCGGTAACACCGTCCCGGCCGCACAGGACCCCGGCGGGCGTGCAGAGCAACAGGGTGACCACGGCCTGCGCTTCCAGCGCGGCGCTGAGCTGTTTGCGGATGCTGCCGCGGAACAGCGGGGTCTCAGATTGCCACTCAGCGGGCAGGCCGGCGACATCCACATTGGCATCCGCCGCCTCGGCGGCGGGCGCAAGCAGGTCCCGCAGGGCCTGCATGGACGGCGTGGTGGCCGGACTGCCGCGGAGCCACGGTCGCAGGACGGCCGTGAGATCGGAGCCCAGGAACGGGGTGGGCTCGACCAACACCACCCGCGTCCCGCGGCGTGCCGCGGCCAGGGCTGTCAGGCAACCCCCGAGAGTGGCGCCGACCACGATGAGATCACAGGAACGGCTTGACATCAGGCTGTCTCCCGGAAATGCAACGGCAGTGGGCAGGCCCTCCCGCGGACCTTACTCGCTGAGCCATACTCGGCCATCCTGGCGAAGCAGCTCGTCCGCCGCGTCGGGGCCGTCTTCGCCACGCCGGTAGTTGGGGAACAGTCCGGGGGCTAATTGGGCTTGCGCTTTGAGCAGCGGCTCGACGAAAATCCAGGCCGCTTCGATGCTGTCGGCCCGCCAGAACAGCGCCGGTTTACCCAGCAGCGCATCCAGCACCACCCGAGCGTAACTCTCCGGCATCACCCGCCCGAGGTCCTGGTAATCGAACTCGAGGTGCGTCTGCCCCACCAGGTCGGCCGGACCGGGCTCCTGCGCGTTGAAATTCAGGCGGATACCTTCGCGCGGCTGAATCCGCAAGAACAGCGTATTCGGTTGCACCGCGGCACAGGCCGTGGCGCTGCCCAGGACGCCGAGCGGCACGCTGCGGAAGCGGATCACGACCTCGGTGAGTTTCCGGCGCATGGCCTTGCCGCTGCGGATATAGAAAGGCACTCCCTGCCAACGCCAGTTGTTGATGAACACGCGCACGGCCGCGAAGGTCGGCGTAACCGATTCCGGCGCCACCCCCTTCTCGTCGCGGTAACCCTCGTACTGACCAAACACGAAGTCTGCTGGTTCGGGGGTCCGCAGGGCTTTGAAGACGTCGTGTTTGCGGTCGCGGATGGATTCCTCATCGCCGGCCAAGGGCGGCTCCATGGCGACCAGCGAGAGCACCTGCAACACGTGGTTCTGGAGCATGTCACGGACGACTCCGGCCTCCTCGTAGTAGCTGCCACGGCCTTCGACGTCCAGGCTTTCCGCGGCAGTGATCTGCACGTGGTCGACGTGCTGGCGGTTCCACAGGGGTTCGAAGATGGCGTTGGTGAAGCGGAACACCATCAGATTGCGCACGGTGTCTTTGGCGACGTAGTGGTCGATGCGGTAGATCTGCGGCTCGGTGAAGACCCGCGAGACCAGCTCATTCAGCCGGCGCGAGCTCGGCAGGTCGGTGCCAAACGGCTTCTCCATCAACACCCGATGGCCCTTACCGCTGCGGCCCTCGACGGCAAAGGGACTCTGGCCGATCTGCTCCAGCACCACCTCCGTCACACTCGGCGGCAGAGCCAGGTAGAACAGCACGTTATCCTGGCCGCGACACGAGCAGGTCGTGGTGATGTACTGGTGCAGCCGCACGTAGGCTGCGGCATCATCGTAGCCGCCGGCGAGGTAATGCAAACGCGGCGCGAAATGGCTCCAGGCCGTCTCGTCCGCGCCGACCAGGGCCCCGAAGCGGCTTTCGACCCAACCCCGGGCCTGCCGGCGCCACTCGTCGTGCGCCCCTGCCGAGCGGCCGGTCCCGATCACCGCCAAGCGCTCGGGCAACCGCCCCTGGCGCTCCAGGTCGAAGAGGGCCGGCAGCAGCTTGCGCCGGGTCAGGTCGCCACTGGCCCCGAAGATCACCATGACGCACGGGGCAACCTTCTGGCTGGAGGATTCCGCGGACATGCCTCTCCCCTCTTCGTGATGGGCCTGGGGTTAGCGAACCGGCGCTTCATACCGCGGCGTGAGGTCGCCCGCAGCGCCGGCCCAAGCGAAGCCAGTCGGCACGCGGAGCTCCCCGACGCGCTGCAGCGCGCCCGTCCCATCTCGTTCAAACTCATAACCGCCGCGCTCGGCATCCAGCAGCAGCCCGCGAGTCTTCCCCGGCGTATCGGTGACCGTCAACAAGGCCTGTCCCTGAGCCTCGACGCCGTCCACCGCGAGGCCACCGCCCGCCCCGGCCAGATAGCCGATCCGGGTTCCGTCCGTCAACACCGCGCTGAACCCAGCGGCGCCGCCAGCGCTCGTATCACGGAGGCTCGCCACCCCAGACGTCGCTGCCGGCGAAGGCAGGATCAAGGTCACCACCAACTGGTCGCCCGTGCCCCGCCACTCGCTCAGCAGGTCCACCGCCGGGGTGTAGCGTTGCCGCGTCTCGTCCCAGTTCAGGGCTCGCCAGCCGAGAGCGGTGGTTTCGGACTTCTCGCCGTAGTGCTTGCTGCAAGCCAGTGTCGCGGCGGAGAAGAAGCGCAGTTCGAGATTGGCCCCGGTGGCGCTGCGGGTCGCGGCGGAGCGTCCGTCAGGGCTGACCACTACCTCGGCCTCGGCAAACTCGGGGCTGAGGCACCATGACTGCGCGTAGTCGTGGGTTCCAGGGCCAAAGAGCCGGTCGGTGATGATCCAGATGCCCAGGCGGCGCAGGAAAAGGACCTGACGCTCATGGCGCACGTCGGTGACCACGACCTTCTCCGTCTGGCCCGTGCGGAAGTTCCAGCCGCCGTAGGGGCTGTCGTAGATGCCTTCAGCCAGGTCGAACAGAGGTGAACTGTGCCAGCGGGCCGCAATCGGCTGGTCGTAGCGCGGCGTGCCGGTCCCGGCATTCAGGAGCTGCGAGTAGCCGTCAACCGAGAGGGAGGTCTGAGAGACGGTGCTATCGAAATAACGACTGTAGACGCCGCGGTCGGAGTAGGCGTCGGCTCCGGAGTTGACCAGCAGGTAGCGGCCGTACGCGGCGATGGCCAGGCCATTGCCGCCTTCGCGCATGTGCCCGGGGCCCGGCCGACTCGTCTTCATGAAGGCATAGAGGCTTCCAGGAGTCCAGCCATCACGCATCACGACCCAGCCGCCGTAGGGAAAATACACTGAGTTGAAGGCCGGTTCCGGCAGCGTCCCATCGCCGAGCAGACGATTGCTGATGCGCTCGCGCAGGGGCGGCAGCGTCCCCTTCGCCTTGGCATAGGCCGCCACCGCCCGTTCCCGGGAGTGGCCCCAGGTGTTGTCGCAACCCGTGGCGGGCCGACGGCCATCGGGCATGACGACCGCATCCAGGAAGCGTTCGCGCCCATCGCGCGCCTGCTGGAAGCGGGTCAGCCACGGCAAGTCTTGTCCCTGCAACGGCGGGTTGGAACGGGCCAGCGCCAGCAGCGCGTCGAGCGCGTGAATCAGGCCGGGATTGTAGTTGAAGGACTGTTCCATGTCCGAACCGTCCTCCAGGTAGCCGCTGGAGGCGATGTACCACTCCATCCGCTGGATGGCGGTGGCGGTCCAGGCCGGGCCGTCGCGCAGGTCCTGTAACACCAGCGAGGTCTTGAGCAGGCCAAGGGCGCAGTGGACGAACTGGTTCGGCGTGCCGACGCCTTCCAGGCCACGGATAGCGCCAGGGACTTCGAAGCGTACCACGTGCAGAACCAGGGTGGCCAACTGGCGCGGGTCCAGCGCCGCCTTGGCCTGCTCTGGCGACACCGCGATGGCCACCGGCAGCCAGGAGAAAAGGTTATCCAGGCGCCAGGCGAAATACAGCTTGCTCTTGCTGCCCCAGGGGATGGACTGCTGCACGTGCGGCTGCTTGTCCCACTTGATCCGGCCGCCCTCGCGCAGCAGCCGCTCGTGCGCCGGCAACCAATTCCGGGCGAAGTCATCCCAGTAGCCGAGGAAGGCACGCAGGTAGGCCGGATCGTGAGTCTTGCGGTAGGCCTCGGTCAGGGTGCCGACCCAATGCATAGTCGAGACGTCGCGCAGGACCACGTCGTAGCCATCCTCGGGGATCTTGTTCCAATCCACCTGGCCCGGTAGTCCCAAGGTGTAGCGGGTCACTTGGTTGAACTCGCCGTACTGGGCGGTGGCCACGCGGCCGTCCTTGAGCAGGTCTTCGGCCTTGGTCGCGCTCCACAGCCAGAATCCGGGCGGTTCGCCCAGTTTGAGGCCGGCCGCGAAGTCGACAAGATGGTCGCGGTAAGCCGCCAGGGCGCCGGCGGAGTCGCCGCTCTCGGCGCACTGCTTGACCGCCGCCAGGCCGGGTCGCGTCAGGTCCAACAGGCCGCAGAGTTCGCGGCTCAGATCAGCCTCGGAGATCATGTTTGCACTGCCTTTCTCCTGCGCCCACAAAGAGGATAACGACACCCCGAGGAACAAGGCCCCCACGAGAGTGCCCAACCTCAGCCAACTCCGGGCTGCTGCCCTGAAGGGGCACAAGCCGTCAGCCCAGGGCAGCGCCCTGGGTACCGGCCCCCGCCCGCCGATTGCGGGCTGTCGGCCTGCGACCAACCAGCCCGTGCAGCATTCAATCCCAGACATACTGTTCGTCATACTCCACACCATACCGTTGGAGGAAGGCCCGGAACTCCTCCTGGAAGGTCTTGCGCCGGTGGTGCTCTTCCTGGTCCGCAATGTACCGTTTCACGGCCTCGACGCTCGATTCGCTCACCGAGAACCCGCCATAGCCGCTCTGCCAATGGAAGCCGCCGAACTCGGCTCCCCTGGCCTTCAGCCACTTCGACGAGCCCTTCTTGACTTCCTCGACTGCCTTGGCCAAAGCGACGTTCTTCGAGAGCACGAAGAGAATATGCGCGTGGTCGGTCACGGAGTTGACCAGGAGGGCGGGGCTTTCGAGTTCGCGCAGGATGCCTACCATGTAGACGTGAAGTTCACCCCGGACTGCGAGCGTCAGAACCGGCAGCCGGTCCTTGGTGCTGAAGATCAGGTGGACCACAATCTTGGCGAGGGACTGGCCCATGGTCTGGACATCCTGAGGTTATCCCACCCCGTCAGGGTGGAATGCTTTGCGGGTTACGGCCAACCCAGGGCGCTGCCCTGGGCTGGTGAATGTCAGCCTTTCAGGCTTGGAATCGATGCCTGTATTCTCCGTTCTGCCGCCCCGAAGGGGCACCATTCGTCAGCCCAGGGCAGCGCCCTGGGTACCGGACCCCGCCCGCGCGTTGCAGGCTACAGGCCTGCGACAGACCCGCTCTGCCGCCCCGAAGGGGCACCACTCGTCAGCCCAGGGCAGCGCCCTGGGTGCCCTGGGTACCGGGCCGCGGGGCCTCTTCGACCCCGTTATCATACAGGCGCAAACGGCCCATCCCAGTCCGGGCCTTGGGCAACCCTGCCTCTTGACTTGCGCCCACCGGCTCGGGGCGGTAGGGTTCAGGCACGGTAGGTGGGCGGGGTCCCGCAAGCTGGACGCGGGCGTTGCCCTGGCGGTGAACCAAGCCTGGGGGAGCTCCCGAGATGATTCCTGTACGGCGTCTGTTACTTACTCCGCTGCTGGTGATTGCGGCGGTAACCACGGCGGCCCCTTTCACGCTCCACGTGGCGCCCAACGGCCGGGATACCTGGTCCGGCACGATTGCGGCAGCCAACCGGGCTGGCAGCGACGGGCCCTTGGCATCACTGCCCGGCGCACAGGCGGCGTTGCGCGCCCGGCGCCAAGCGGGCACGCTGGTCGGGTCGGCGCGGGTGGAGGTGCAGCCCGGGACCTATTTCCTGGCCGAGCCGCTGGTGTTTCTGCCGGCGGACTCCGACACCACCTTTGTCGGCGTCGCCGGCGCTACCACGATCCTTTCCGGCGGGCGGCGGGTAGAGGGCTGGCAGGAGCAGTCACCTGGGCTGTGGGTGGCGACGCTGCCTGAGGCCAGTGGCGGCAAGTGGCCCCTGCGGGCGCTGTACGTCAACGGTACGCGGGCCGTTCTGGCCCGCAGTCCGAACGTGGGCGCCTTCTTTCGCACGGCCGGCAAGGCCGCGCCCGGGGTCGGGGCGGATGGCAAGGAAACCGACGCTGCCAAGCAGGCTTTTCGCTTCAAACCCGGCGATCTGCGGAACTGGCCGGATCTCGCCGGGGCGAACGCCGTGGTCTTCTACCACTGGGAGACCGGTATGCTGCCCCTGGCGAGCGTGGATGAAGCCAGCCAGAGGGTCACCTTCGCTGGTGAGTTCAAGTGGCCATTCTGGCCCAATCAACGCTACTACGTCGAGAACTTCCGCGCGGCGCTGGACGCGCCCGGAGAGTGGTATCTGGACCGGGCCGCCGGGCGGCTGTACTACCGCCCCCGCCCCGGCGAGACCATGAAGCGGGCGACCGTGATTGCCCCGCGGCTGCCGCAACTGGTGCTCCTGCAGGGCGATCCCGAGGCTGGGGCGCTGGTTGCCGAGCTCCATTTCGAGAATCTCAGCTTCCAGCACAGCGACTTCGTGCTGGATCCCAAGGGCCAGTGCGACTGGCAGGCGGCGGTCACCGTAAACGCCGCGGTCCAGGCCGTCGGCTCTCGTCACTGCGGCTTCACGAACTGCGAACTCAGCCACCTGGGCAACTACGCGATCTGGTTCGAGCGCGGCTGCACCGACAACAGCATCAGCGGCTGCCACATCCACGATGGCTCGGCGGGCGGCGTACGGCTGGGCCAGGCCGACATCCCCACCCCACCGAATGTCACCTCCGGCAACCGCGTCAGCGACTGCCTCATCCGCGACCTGGGACGCGACTTCTACGGCGCGATCCCGGTGTGGATCGGCCAGAGCAGCAACAACACCATCTCCCACAACGAGATCTGCGATGCGAACTACAGCGGTATCTCATGCGGCTGGACCTGGGGCTACGGCACCAGCGCGGCCCACCACAATGTCATCGAGTACAACTACCTGCATCACCTCGGGCGCGGCTGGCTCTGCGACATGGCGGCCATCTACACGCTCGGCATCCAGCCTGGAACCGTGATCCGCAACAACCTGATCCATGACATCTACGACTGGACCGAGGGCTATGGCGCCGGCGGCATCTACCCCGACGAGGGCAGCAGCCAGATGCTGATCGAGAACAACGTCGTCTACCGCACCGCCAGCGGCGGTCTTACCGTCCACTACGGCAAGGATAACGTCTGCCGCAACAACATCTTCGCCTTCGGACGCGACAGCCAGATTCACCTCGGGCGACGCGACAAGGAATCCAGCCTGACCCTCGAGCATAACCTCGTCATGTTCGAGGAAGGCGCGTTGTTCTCGCGCGAGAGTGATCTGAAGTCCTTCGCCAACCTCTACTACCAGGCCGCCAGCGAAGACATCAGCTTCCCCCTCGACCAGACCTTTGCCCAATGGCAGGCTAAGGGACAGGACCAGGGCTCGCTGATCGCGGACCCGCAGTTCCGCAACCCGTGGAACTACGACTTCCGGCTCAAACCCAGCTCTCCGGCGCTGAAGCTGGGCTTCAAACCGATCGATACCAGCACCTGCGGCATCACGCAGCCCGCCGCCCTGGTCAAGCTGGCCCGGCAGATCCAGCGCGAGGCCGCCCCGATACCGCGCCGGGCGCAAGCTCCCGCGCTGACGCTGGTGGAGGGCTTTGAGGAAACGCCGCTTGGCGCCGGCGCCGACCTTGCCTACACCCATGGCGAGGCGGGTACGGCCACGATTCGCGTCAGCGAGGAGCAGGCGGCGGCCGGTAAGCGCAGCCTGCGCTTCGAGGATGCGCCCGGCCTGGACCAGACCTGGAATCCGCACCTGTGGTATTCCCCGAACCAGTCGGCGGGAACCGCGACCTGCAGCTACGACCTGCGCCTGGGGGCAGGGGCGGTCGTCTGGAACGAGTGGCGCGACGCCGCCAATCCTTACCGCGTCGGTCCCAGCCTGCACGTCGACGCCGCCGGGCAGCTCACAGCAGCCAAGCAGCCGCTGCTCGTGCTGCCGCGGGAACAGTGGGTCCACCTGGAGGTCATCTGCCCCCTGGGAACTGCGGCCGAGGGTGCCTGGACCTTGATCGTGACCCTTCCCGGCCAGGCGCCGCAGAGATTCGCGAAGCTGCCGTGCGACCCAAGGTTTAAAGCGTTACAGTGGCTGGGTTTCGTCAGTGACGCGACCGCGAAGACGGTCTTCTTTGTGGACAATATCAGGATCAACACGACGCCGGTGAAATGAGTGCCGAGTCACAGACAGAGCCATGTCGGTGGGCGCCAAGCGCCGGTTGGAGAGGCGCCTGGCCTCAGGCGCGGGCGGTGGAGCCCACCGCATCTCCACCAAACCGCGCTGGCGGTGGAGCCCACCGCATCTCCACCAAACCGCGTTGGCGGTGGAGCCCTCCGCATCTCCAGGGGATTTTGGAGAGGCGCCTGGCCGCAGGCGAGCAACCTAGCATCACGTCTTCTTAGGAGGTCACTCTATGCGTACTCGTCTGCTTATGGTTGCGAACCTCGCCCTGGCCGCGGTGGCGCTGGCACAGACGCCTGCTCTGCTCCAGAACGGCGGCTTCGAGGCTCTCAGTCCCGCCAAGCCGGGCCTGGACGGGCTGGTATCGGGTTGGAAGCTCGGTGAACCGCCGCAAGTCCCTTCGAACTGGACCTTGAACAATGCCTACCCCGGCCAACTTGCCATCAGCAGCGAGTCGCCGCATGCGGGTGAGCGCCTGGTGCGCCTGAGCGCCGGGCCCAAACAGTCCGCTCACCTCTTCCAGATGTGCGTCGGCCTGGCGCCGGGCATGTGGTACCGCGTGGCCGCCTGGGTGCGCGGCGGTCCGGCCTCGATCCACTTCTACGAGTACTACGAGGATGGCCACATCGGCGGCGCCACCGTAGCGCGGGCCAACCAGCGCAGCGCCGACTGGCGCCTGCTGACCGGCTTCTATCTGACCCCCAGCGCGGGCTATCTCCGCTCGGCCCTCGCGCTCACCCTCGACCCAGGCCAGTCTGCCGAGGTGGACGACGTCACCCTCGAACCCCTGGCCCTGCCTGAGCTTCCGGCCGGGGCGCCGGACATCACCCTCGAGAACGAGCTCCTGCGGCTGCGCCTGTCCGCGGCGGGCGAGGTGCGCGAGTTCCTCTGCAAGCCCTTGGCCAAGGACCTCGCGGTGGCCAGCGCTCCCTTGCGAGTGCTGACCGTCACCCGCAACGGGATGGAGTTGCCGCTGTATTCGCTGTCGCGCGACGGCGAGCTGCTCAAGGCCCGTTTCCTGGACCCCGCGGTACAGGTCACTCTGCGCGTTGTGCCCCGGGCGCAGCATCTGCTCTTTGAGGTGACCGAGGTTCAGCCCGCGGACGTGGAAAGTCTGACCCTGGCGTTTCCCGTACGTCGCCTGAAAACGGTTGCCAGCGCCTTCAACGCCACCTACGACGACGAACTCGGCGTCTGCTTCTTCGGTACTTCGGTGAACGTCACCAACCGGCCCAGGTCCTACGGCAAGGACATCCAGGGGTTGGGCGCGTTATGCACCGCGAAGCACGGCATGGTCGGCGCCAAGTTTGCCCTGGTCGCGGCGCCGTTCGGCCAGTTCAATGCGGCCATCATGGAGGCGGAGCGCGCCAACGGCCTCCCTTCCCCGCAACTCGAGGGCAAGTGGGCTCGCTTCTCGGAACCGGTCCGCCGCTCCTACCTGTTCATGGTCGACGCCTCCGAGCAGAGCCTGGACAAGACCCTCGAGTACGCCAAGATTGCCAAGTTTGGCACGATCATCTTCCTGAAGGATAACTGGCTGGCCAACCACGGCCACTACGACGTCAATCTGGCCAACTTTCCGGACGGTCGCGCCAGCCTGAAGCGGGCAGTCAAGAAGATTCACGATGCCGGGTTCGGCGCCGGGGTCCATGTCTTTGGCCCGTCCATCTCGCCGAATGATCCCTACGTCACGCCAAAGCCCGACGACCGCCTGGCCTCCGTGCCCTGCCCGTCGTTGGCCGCGGACATCGACGCGCTGGCGACCGTGCTGCCCATGGCGGCAGAACCCAAGCTACCCGCAAAGACGCCCTCCACGGGGCCCTCGCCACAGCAGTACCTCCGTCTCGGCGACGAGATCATCCGCGTCGGCGAACTCGAGGCCGGACCGCCCTGGCGTTTCGTCCGCTGCCAGCGTGGCATGTTCGGCACCCAAGCCGCGGCGCATACCGCGGGGACCGAGGCGAAGGGCCTGCCGGTGCTGTGGGGCTACTTCCTGCTCAACCCCGACAGTACGCTGGCCGATGAGGTCACCAGCAACTTTGCGGACGTGGTCAACGACGCGGACTTCGACATGGTGTACTTCGACGCCAGCGATGGCATCCAGGATGCGCAGATGGACCGCTGGTACTATCTCAACAAGTTGCACTTGGGATACTACAGCAAGTTCAAGAAGGACATCCTCTACCAAACCAGTAATGGCACCGGTTCGGACCTCTGCTGGCACCTCATCCCGCGCAGCGCCTCGGCCGATGGCCACGGTGACCTGAAGGGTTACCTCGATGAGCGCCTGCCCGGGATGCTCGGCATGGCGGCCAATTACACCCGCTCCGACGTGGGCTGGTACTACATGTTCAAGGAAGTGCGCCCCGACCAGATCGAGTACGTCTGCGCCAAGACCATCGGCATCGACGGCTCCATCTCCATCGAGACCTCACTGGACGCGATGGAGGCCCACCCGCAGGGCCGACAGATGCTCGAGATGATCGGGCGCTATGAACAGTGTCGCCTGGCCCGCTTCTTCCCCGACAGCGTCCGGGAAAAGCTCAAAGTGCCCCAAAAGGACTTTAAGCTTTTCGAGGATGGCAAGGGCGGCTGGACCCTCAGCCGGGCCGCCTACGAGGAACCGCGCTTTGTCGACCAACTGGACGGCCAGCAGAATGTCTGGACCCTCACCAACGATCAGCCTTTCCCATGTCGACTCGGGATCGAGGTCACGCGCGGCGCCAAGGAAGCCCCGGCCGCCGACTACAACGACCCGAAAGCGTTGACCATCGAGACCTTCGACGACCTCAGCGCCTATGCGGCGAGCGAACGCAACTCGTACGAGAAGTTCATCCAGGGAGGCGAGAAGGAGATCACCCCCACGGGCGTGGTCCGCGCGGGTGTCACCCTGGGCTTCACGACGAGCGCTGAAGACGCGAAGGTCGGCTCGGGCTGCGCGGTCTTCAGCGCCGCCAACGCCGGCGGGCCTGAGGCCTGGGGCGGCATCGGGCGCCGCTTTGCCGCTCCGCTTGATCTCAGTGCCCACCAGGCCCTGGCGCTGTGGATCTACGGCGATGGCGGCGGTGAGATGATCCGCTTCCAGCTCTGGGACACCAAAGGCCAACACGCCAATTGGCTGCCGGTCATGAACTACAAGGGCTGGCGCCTACACGTCTTCCCCATGCTCGATGCCCCGAGATTCGACTGGTCCAGCGTCGACTACCTCGTGCTCTACTTCAACAGCATTCCGGCACAGGCTTCCGTGCGAGTCAGGTTCGACGACCTGCGGGCGATTCCGGCGCTGCTGCCGGTCCGACCGCTGTGCATCCCGTCCTTCGCGGTCGGGACCGCGAAGCTGACCTACAACGTGACCTTGCAGCCGCGGCAAGGGCTCACGGACGAAGGGCAGGGCAGCCCCACGTTCTGGCCCGGCAGCATGAAGCCGTCAGCGCCGGTCGTGGCCAGCGGCACGCCTCTTGAGCTCCAGCCCGGCCTCAACACGGTCACCTTCTCCTGCGACGCCAGCCAAGGCTTCCCTGCCGGCGTCCAGGTGCTGCTCTACCGTCTGTGGCCCCTGGAACCCTAGAGGCTCCAGAACCCCGCGTCTGGCCCTGGAGCCCGCGATGCCATCGCCCGTTTCGGGCGGGTTCGCGGTACCCTAGATACGGCTGGAGCCCGCGATGCCAAGCCCGTTTCGGGCGGGTTCGCGGTACCCTAGATACGGCTGGAGCCCGCGATGCCAAGCCCGTTTCGGGCAGGTTCGCGGTATCCCAGATACGGATGGAGCCCGCGATGCCAAGCCCGTTTCGGGCGGGTTCGCGGCACCCTAGATACGGCTGGAGCCCGCGATGCCAAGCCCGTTTCGGGCGGGTTCGCGGTACCCCAGATACGGCTGGAGCCCGCGATGCGTGCAAGGAGTCTGGATGTGATCTCGACGCTGACGGCGACGCGAGTGCTACCGCCCCCCGCCTGGGCCCTGGCCCAGCGGCATCTCATCGAACGAATGAATGAGGCGGCGCCGGCCTTCCAGCAGCGCTATACCCGCGCCGATGGGACCTTCATCTGGCGCCGTGAGTGGCCCGGCATGGACGGCTCCGACGATGGCTACGAGAGCTACCATAATTGGCCGCTGTTCTACGCCCTCGGTGGCAGTGCGGATGTGCATCGGCGCAGCCGCCTCCTGTGGAACGCCGTGACCCGCCAGTTCACCGCCTACGGCCAGGTCTGGCGCGAGTTCGACGCCTACTACGACTGGATGCATCACGGCGAGAGTTCGATTTACCTGTACTACTTCGGGCTCGCCGATCCCACTGTCGCGGCGGACCGTGAGCGCGCCCTGCGCTTTGCCCGGATGTACAACGGCGACGATCCCGAGGCGCCGAACTGGGACGCCCGCCTCCGCCTGCTGCGCTCGCCCATCACCGGCAGCCGTGGCCCGCGTCTGGAGAACTCCTGGGACGACTGGGCCACCCACCGCGCCATCCTGGCCCACTACCCGGCCCCCTTCGAGGATATCCCCGGCGTCAGCGGAGCGCAGGCGGACTGGAATGACGACCGGGTCTACGCCGAGATTCTGCGCCTGCTCAACCAGCGCCAGATGCGCGGCGATGTGCCGTTGAACCTCACCGCCACCAGCCTGATGACCAACGCCTACCTCTACACCGGCGACGAGTCCTACCGCCGCTGGGTCCTCGATTACCTCGGCGCCTGGGCCGACCGTATCGCTGCCAATGGCGGACTCTGCCCGGACAACGTGGGCCCCTCAGGCAAGATCGGCGAGTGCATGGACGGCAAGTGGTGGGGCGGCTACTATGGCTGGCGCTGGCCGCACGGGTTCTTCAGCATCATCGAACCGCTCCTGATCGCCGCCAGCAATGCACTGCTGCTGACGGGTGACCGGCGCTACTTGGACATCCCACGCGGCCAAATCGACCGGATGCTCGACCTCGGCCGTATCGAGAACGGACAGCTCCTCATCCCGCACCGGCATACCGACGCGGGTTGGACCGCCTACCGGCCGCTGGCTCCGCAGTATCCGCTGCTGCTTTGGTACCTCTCTCAGGAGCCGCAGGATGCGGCGCGCCTGGAACGCTTCCCCGAGCGCCAGACGGACTGGACCCGCCTGCTGCCCGGCCGCGGCAAAGGCGATGACATCCATACCGCGCCCTGGTACGGTTACCTCAGCGGTCGGAATCCGGACTATCCCAGGCAGATCCTCGAAACCCAGTGGGCCGAGATGCTGCGGCGCCTGGACACCATGGCGCACGATAGCACCGACCCCGAGACTTGGGACGTCCATCACTGGCAACAGATCAACCCGGTCTGCACCGAGGCGCTACTGCAGTTGACCTGTGGCGGGCCGCAGATTCTCTATCACGGCGGCCTGCTGCACGTCCGCCTGCGCAGCTTCGATGCCGAGGCGGGACGCCCGGGCCTACCCCCCGATGTCGCCGCCCTGGTCAGCGCCCTCGATGCCGAGAGCACCACCCTTACCCTGGTCAACCTCAACCCCCTCCAGACGCGGCGCTTGATCCTGCAAGCCGGCGCTTTCGCCGAACACGAGTTCGTCGCTGCGCTCGAACTCGACCCGGCTGCCCCCGGGACCGCCGAGGCCGCGCCAAGCCTGCCCGTCAAGAGCCCACACCTGACAGTCGTCCTGCCCCCAGGCCGCAGCCTCACCCTGCGCCTGGGCATGCGCTGCTATTGCCGTACGCCGAGCTACACGCAACCGGTGTAGGCACCACCCCCAGGCGCCGACCAGGACCTCACTTCCCCGCGCTCCAGCCGCCGTCGATCATGAAGGTGGTGCCGGTTACGAAGGCGGCCTCGTCGCTGGCCAGATACAGGGCCGCTGCCGCGATTTCTTCGGGCTTGCCCATGCGCCCGAGCGCCTGCGTGGCGGCCATCTCTCGGTAGGCCTTGGCCGGGTCCGGGTACTCCTTGAGCCGCGCCTGCACGAACGGCGTCTCCACTCGTCCGGGGCAGATGCAGTTGACCCGGACCCCCTCGAGCGCGTGGTCGAGCGCCATGCTCTTGGTGATCCCGACCACGGCAAACTTCGTGGCGCAATAAGCCAGCCGGTCACGGATGCCGACCACGCCGCCGATCGAGGCGAGGTTGATGATCGCCCCCGACCGGCGCGCGATCATGCCGGGCAAAAAGGCCTTGCTGACGTTGAACACGCCTCGCACGTTGACCGCGTACAGGCGGTCCATATCCGCGCCCGCCGTCGTCAGCATCGTGCCGACGTGGCCGATCCCCGCGTTGTTCACCAGGATGTCCAGGCGCGTCACCAGTTCGGCCGCGTGCTGGCAGTCCGCCTCGCTGGTCACATCAAGACGCAAAAACTCCGCTTCCCCCTGGGCCGCGCGGATCCGCGCCAGCGTCTCGCGGCCGGCTTTCTCATCGCGATCCGTTAC
>CAILKC010000455.1 GCA_903834675.1 uncultured Victivallales bacterium
GCCTCAGGCGCAGCGGTGGAGCCCACCGCATCTCCACCAAACCGCGGTGGCCCCCCACCGCATCTCCACCGGGTATTCTGGAGAGGCGCCTGGCCTCAGGCGCGGCGGTGGAGCCCACCGCATCTCCACCAAACCGCGGTGGCCCCCCACCGCATCTCCAGCGGATTCTGGAGAGGCGCCTGGCCTCAGGCGCAGCGGTGGCCCCCCACCGCATCTCCCCGGACCGAGAAAGGACGTTGCCGGCGGGGTATGTTGCGGCGTGTCGTAGTCGTAGGGGGTTGGCGGTGGCGGTGCGGCGGCGTGGGAACGAAGTGAATCTATGTGGCAGCTTCTTGCAGGGGCATTCGCGGCAGGGTTATGCGTAGGTCCGGCGTGCGTCATGCACTGCGGGGTCCTGCATGTGGC
Organism: uncultured Victivallales bacterium; assembly: GCA_903834675.1. The sequence continues at coordinate 406 of CAILKC010000455.1, forward strand.
TTACGTCGGGCGCTGCGCGGTAGCGAATCCTCGGCGAACGGTACGGCTGGGGTTCATGGTGCTGGCCGGTCGGCTGGCGGCCTACGTGCTGCTGGGGGCGTGCATCGGCATGATCGCGGGGGCCGGGCTGCCGGTGCCGGCGCCCTGGCTGCTCAGCGCGGCCGCCGGGGTTCTCCTGATGGTGTACGCCGGGGTGCCTGACCGACACCTGGGCGGCTGCCTTTGCCGTCGCCTGCCCTCCACCTTCTCCGGCGGCGCGCTGACGCTGGGCTTTCTGACCGGCCTGGCCCCCTGCCCGCCGCTGCTGGCCTCGGGAGTCATCGCTCTGCAAACTCACGGCGTGCTGCCTGCTGTCCTCACCTTCGTCGCCTTCTTTGCCGGATCGTCGCTCTTCCTGCTGCCGGCCGTATTCGGGGTCGCGGTCCTGCCGGCGCGTTGGCGCGCTGGCCTGCAACGCCGCAGCCGCTGGCTCGCGGCTGCGGTCGGCATGGTGACCATCACCCTGGCCGTCGGCCAGCTCCGGGGCGCCGCCGGAGACGAGGCGAGCCTCACGCCTCCGGCGAACGCCGCCGCCAGCCCGAACGCCGGGCCCGCCGGCGCGAGGCTGGTCCCCATGCCGCCGCCGGCCCCCAAGACTCTGAAGCCGCTCTACGCCAAACAGAAGCTCACCAGTCGGCTGTCTGAGGACATGGTCCGCAACCTCCAACTCTCCCTGCACGAGGCCAAGTACTACCGTCAGCTCTCGGGTGGCCGGGTGCAATGCCAGCTCTGCCCCCGTGGTTGCACGCTGGAAGAGGGTGAACGCGGCCTGTGCCGCATTCGGGCCAATATCGGTGGCACTCTGCGGGCGCTGACCTACGGCCTGCCGGTCAGCATCCATGCCGACCCCATCGAGAAAAAGCCACTCTACCACGTCCTCCCCGGCTCGACCGCGCTCTCCATCGCCACCGTGGGCTGCAACTCGGGCTGCGTGTTCTGCCAGAATTACGAGATCAGCCAGGCATCCCCCGAGGACGCGCCCCGTAAGCTCGTGCCCCCGGAGAAGCTCGTGGCCGCCGCCATTGAACGGGGCGACGCCGGCATCGCCTACACCTACACCGAACCCACGGTCTACTTCGAGTACATGCTGGAAACCGCCACCCTGGCCAAGGCGAAGGGCCTGCGTAACTACTGGATCACCTGCGGCCAGATTCAGGAGAAACCCCTCCTCGAACTCTGCCAGGTCCTCGACGCTGCCAACGTCGACCTCAAGGGCTTCAGCGATGAGTTCTACGTGGAGTACTGCGACTTTCACCTGCAACCGGTCCTGCAAACGCTGCTGATCCTCAAGCGTGAGGGAGTTCACACCGAGATCACCAACCTGGTCATCCCCGGCGCCAATGACGACCCGGCCATGGTGCGTGCCATGTGCCGCTGGATCAAGGCCGAGCTCGGGCCGGAGACGCCGCTGCACTTCAGCCGCTTCCACCCCGACTACAAGCTGACCCGCCGGCCGCCCACCCCGGCCGCCACGCTGGCACGCCTGCGCCGTATCGCCTTGGAAGAAGGCATGAAGTACGTCTATGTCGGCAACGTCGAGGTCGCGGGCGCCGCCGATACCCCCTGCCCTGCCTGTGGTCGGCCCGCGGTCCGCCGCTCCGGCTTCCTGGTGACGGACAACCGCATCAAGGCCGGCAAGTGCCCGGATTGCGGTTCCCCCCTCGCCGGCATCTGGTGAAACCCCATGGACCTCGCTTACACCACCTATGATATCGTAGTCGTCGGCGGCGGCCATGCCGGCTGCGAGGCGGCCTTGGCGGCGGCCCGGCTCGGGGCGCGGACCTTGTTGCTGACCCTCAACCACGACCACCTCGCCCAGATGTCCTGCAACCCGGCCATCGGCGGCATCGCCAAAGGCCAGGTCGTCCGTGAGATTGACGCCCTCGGCGGCGAGATGGCGCTGAACACCGACGCTGCCTGCATCCAGTTCCGTATGCTCAACCGCTCCAAGGGCCCGGCTGTCCAGTCGCCCCGGGCCCAGTGCGACAAAGTGGTCTACCAGCGCCGCATGAAGCACGTCGTCGAGCGCTGTCCGGGGCTGTTTGTGCATCAGGCCCAGGCGGTCCGCTTCCAGACCGATGGCGAGCGCGTCACGGCGGTCGCTACCGAGTTCGGCGACCTCTTCCAGGCGCGCGCCTTCGTGGTGGCCACGGGGACCTTCCTCGGCGCCACCCTGCACTATGGCCTGTCGTCCTTCCCGGGTGGCCGCGCCGGGGACCCGGCCGCGGCGGCCCTGGCCGAATCGTTCCGCTGCGACCTCGCCCTCGAGACCGGCCGACTCAAGACCGGCACCCCGGTGCGGGTCCTCGGCCGCACCCTCGACCTCAGCTCCCTGGAACGCCAGGACCCCGACCCCGACCCGGTGGGCTTCGCCTTCCGCCCGGACCGCAGCGGCCTGCCCCGCCTCGGCGGCGCCAGCCTGCCCCAGCAGCCCTGCTACATGACCTACTCCACCGCGGCGACCGCACAGGCCGTACGCGACAACCTGGACCGCTCGCCGCTCTACTCGGGCCGTATCCAGGGCACCGGCGCCCGCTACTGCCCGTCCTTTGAAGACAAAGTCGTGCGCTTTGCCGAGCGCGAACGCCACCAGATTTACCTCGAGCCGGAAGGCCACTTTACCGACGAGTACTACCTCAACGGCATCTCGACCAGCCTGCCGGTGGACGTGCAATGGCGCATGGTGCGCTCTCTTCCCGGCCTCGAACAGGCACACATTTCGCGCTATGCCTACGCCATCGAGTACGACCGGGTCCTGTCCCACCAACTCGATCGCTCCCTGGCCGTGCGCCGCTGGCCGAACCTCTTCCTGGCCGGCCAGATCAACGGCACCAGCGGCTATGAAGAAGCGGCTGGCCAGGGCTTGATCGCCGGCATCAACGCCGCCCGCGCCGCCGCCGGCCTCGCGTCGCCGCTCGTGCTGGGTCGGGACCAGGCCTACATCGGCGTCATGATCGACGACCTGGTCACCAAGGACATCGTCGAGCCCTACCGCCTCTTTACCAGCCGCGCGGAGTACCGCCTGCTCCTGCGCCAGGACAACGCCGACCTGCGCCTGCTGCGACTGGGGCATGAGATTGGCCTGATCGGGGCGCCGGACCTGGAGCGGCTAGAGGCCCTGGAGAAGGCGATTGCCGAGGGCAGAGCCTTCCTGAAAGCACAGCGCTCCCAGGGACGGTCCCTGTGGGAGATTCTGCGCACCCCTGGCAGCCGCTATGCCGACCTGCCCGGCGTGCCGACTTTGCCCGCCCGGGCCGTGGAACAACTGGAGATCGAAACGCATTACGAGGGCTACACCGAGCGCCAGGTGGCCCAGGCCGAGGGCCTGCACAAACTCGAGGCCTGGCGCATCCCCCCCGATTTCGATTACGCCATCAAGGGCCTGCGCACCGAGGCCCGCCTGAAACTCGAGAAACGCCGACCCCAGACCCTCGGCCAGGCGGCCCGCCTCGACGGCGTCACCCCCGCCGAAATCAGCCTTCTGCAAGTCCACCTCACCCGCCGCCGCCAGGCGTGAGCCCCCGCCGATAAGGCCCCCCTGCGGCGGGACTGGCTGGGTAGCGCGCCTCTGATTCCGTCCGAGTCCGCGCCCGCGGACCACGGACGCCTGGAGGGCGCTCCTGCGCGAGCGCCGCGGCGGCCACGCAGGGCCGCCCTCCAACGGGCCGACACGTTCCGGCCGGCCCGGAATGACCCCCGATGCGGTCGCAGAACGCGACTCAACCGCAAGCGCGCCAGCCGTCTTGAAACAGCCCTGATCCGCACCAGGCGGGTTCAGCTCATTCCGGGATCAGCCAGCCGAAGTCCGCCGAGTTGGCCGTGCCATAGCACAGGCGGCTGGTCTCGAACGGGTGCCGTTCGACCCAACTGTGCAGCAGAGCTCCCTCAGGAAAAGAGGCATTGCGTTCGAGGTCGAGACGCAACGGTCGCTCGGCGGGAATCTCGGCACGCAGACGCGCCAGCGGAATCCGCACCGTGGCCGACCAGCCCGTGGCCTCGCGCCGGGTCACCGCCGTCCACTCGGTGGGCTGCAAAGCATAGCCCTCGGAGCAGGCCTTGGTGCCATCGGCATTGAGCAGATACCACTGCTGCGGCCACAGCCGCCTGGGCTCGATGAGTAGCCGCACGCTTTCCGCCAACGGCGTCCCCATCGCCTCGCCCGTCGCCGGGCGCGTGCAACGTACCGCCACGTAGAGCGCCTCCTGGTCCATACACGCCTTCCAGAAAGTCCTGGCGGCCGGGACGGCAGCCCCCGACTTCACCTCGAGCTCCGCCTCCGGCAAGTCCCGCCAGATCGGTCCCGCCACATCGCCGTCGATAGCTGGCCCGCAACTGACTCGTGGGCAACGCTGGACGCGGCCCTCGGGACGCACGCCGGTGTACTCCGGCCAGAGTACCTCACCCAGCCGAATCTGCCGGGCCAGGCGCGGAAACCCTTCAGCCAGGAGGCCTTGCAGTTGCTCCATCCGCCATTCAATCTTGGCGGGGAAGTACTTATAGCCCTCCGCCTCGGAGTGGAAACCGAGCCGCGAGTCGGCCTTCGCAAGCTCGAGCAGAGCGGCGTCCAGAACCAGCTCACGCTTGACCAGGCGCCGCATCCGGGCCAGTGACCGGCGCTGTTCGAGCGGCGGCTGCCAGGGCAATTCCTCGCGCCACGCATAGAACTCCAGCATGTTAGCGCCACTCTCGAACTGGATACCGAGGGCGCTGGCGACGCCGATGTCCCGCACCCGCTCCGGGTTGCTGGCGTAGCGCGGCAGCAACCGTTTCAGGATCGCCACGCCGTGGTTCCAATCGTTGGCCATGGCACGGCACAGACCGCAGATTTCCGCAAACGTGTGGGTGTAGCCAAAGCACTCGCCGATGCGGTCGCCGCTGGCCGGGAAGGGCTTGCAGGTGTGGTACGAAGCGAGTTCCCAGGAGGGTGAGATAGTGCGGTCCGCCGGCTCGAGGTGCAGGGGCCAAGTCGGCGCATCGTGCATCGGACCGTACCAGCCAAAGACGTGGTTGAGCGGAAAGTTGCTGTAGCCGCTCTGGAACAGCTTCCAGGCCCTGACCACCCGCGGCGCGTCCTCGCCCCAGTCCCGGCGCGCCAGGCCCAGCAGAAAGGCGTCCTCCGTGGCCGGAAACGGCGCAAAGGCCAGCTCCCCGGCGGCCTGGTTCATCAGTCCCGGGTAGTTGCCGAAGTACCAGCACTGCATGACGCCACTGACGCCGAGTTCGTGCATGGTCTTGTACTTGCGGAACAGGTGCCCGGGCACCGGGACAAAGGGCGCGGTGGCGACCTCGTGACTGCACCCGACCTGGAGCTTGGCGAACATGCGGTTCCCGCTCCGGACTGCCGCTTGTGCGCAGTCCGCAAACAGCCGACTCGGGCCAATGAAGGACAGCCAGTAGTCGAAGATGCGAATCTTGCGCCCGCACTGCTCGCCGATGGCGGACGACTCGAAGTTGTGTTGCAGGATGACGCCCTTGGGCAGGCGTCCGGCGCTGGTCACGGTCATCTCGTCGCCCCAGGACCAGTACTGCCCATACGGCCAGGAAACCAACTCAGCGTCCGGGTTGGCCGCATGCATGCCGCGCTCCATCGCGGCAAGAGTGTCGTTGAGGACGTCGTAAGGCTCCCGGTCCTTGCAGCGCGGACAGGAGATGCCGCGCGGCGCTCCCGAGTAACAGTGCGAGCCCCCCTCGCCGATGCTGATGTTGATCAGACCCCCCAGATCGGGGATCGCACTGAACAGGTTACGCATCGCCTCCTCGAGATAGGCCTGCGCCGTGGGATTGCTGGTACAGAAGAAGTGCCGATTGCCCCAGCCCATGCGCTGGCCGAGCAGTTCCGGGTGAGCCAGCCCAACCGGGCTGTCTGCCATGATCGGAATGGGCTCGTTGGCGAACACGTATACCTTGATGCCGTAGCGCGCACACCGTTCGGCCGTGCTCCGCAACTTATTGAGACGCACCGAGGGGTCGCGGCTGTACTCGGGAAGCACCGTCTGCGGACAGATCTCGGCGAAGTGAATGGTGAGCCACAGCCCGTTGATCCCCTCGTGCGCCAGGCGGTTGAGGTACTCGTCCGGGTAGTAGTTGACGTCGTCGGTCAGCTCGTCACGGTTCTTCGGCGGGCGGTGTATCGGGCCGAAAAAGCAACGCGTGATCCGGGTGCGAATGACCGGCTGCCTGGCCGTGACGCCAAGGCTCAGGAAGGGCCCGCACGCCCGCCGGATCTCGTCTTCCAGGAAGAAGATGCCGCGCCGAATGCCTTCCGTGTCGGCAGCCAGGATCTCGCACTGGTCCTTGCCGACGACCACCTGGTAGGCCTCACGCCCCGCCGTGGGGACGCAGCGCGTGCGGATCCGGTACGTTCCGGCCAGTGGGATCGCCGCCGCCGCCAGAAATTGGTTCAGATCGTCATAGGCGGTGTCGAGTCGACCACGCTCATCGCAAAACCCCGGCTCGACCAACACCCCGCCCGCCAGCGAGACCTCACCCCGACGCGCAGGGCGCGCTTTCCAGTCAAACGGTTGCCACAAAGGGCGCTGCAACTCGTTGACGAAGTGCCATGACGATTCCGGCGGCTGGAGGGGTTCGGGACGTAGTTGAGACATACTTCGCCTTCCCAGTTGGGTCCGGTTACCGAGATTGAACCACGGTCGTCCGCGTGCCGGCAACTATACTCCCACTATAGTAAGACGCGTACGGGGCGCGAGGCGAGTGCAACGTTCCCCGTTCGCTCCCGCTGGCAGCTCCCTGTCGGCAGGGCGTGGCGCTGCACGACAAGCCGGAGGTACACACATGGCAACCCAAGCCGTAGAACTCAATGACCTGTTCCGTTTCAACGACGGCGGCGCCGTGCGGCGCCCAGAAGACTGGCCTAGACGGCGCCAGGAACTCGCCGACGCCATCCTGCCGGGAGAGTACGGCGGCATGCCGCCGACGCCCCTGGCGCCCACCCGCGTTGAAGTCCTGCACAAGAGCACCGTGCGCCAGTGGGAGGGCGTGCAGTACGTCACCCTGCGGGTCATCCCCGGCAGCGAGCGGCCGCTCCCCTTCATCCTTACCCTGCTGATACCGCCCGGCCCAGGCCCGTTTCCCGTCGTCCTCAACGGCGATGCGTGCTGGCGCTATGCCAACGACGAGGTGGCCGCCGAAGTCCTGCGCCGGGGCAACATCCTGGCGCAATTCAACCGCGTCGAACTAGCGCCGGATGTCTACACCATGGACCGCACCTCGGGGCTGTACACGGTCTATCCCGAGGGCTGCTACGGCGCCCTGTCGGCCTGGGCCTGGGGCTACCACCGCTGCGTCGACGCGCTGCTGGCCCTGCCCTACGTCGAGGCGCAGCACATCGCCATCGTCGGCCACTCGCGAGGTGGCAAAACCGCCCTTCTGGCAGGCGCCACGGATACGCGTATCGCCCTGACCTGCGCTAACAACTCCGGCTGCGGCGGCGCTGGCTGTTTCAAGTTCCAGGGCCCCAAGTCAGAGACCATCGCCGACAGCTTCAAGGCCATCGCCTACTGGTACGCGCCGGGGCTCAAGAACTTCATGGGTCGTGAGGCGGAACTACCCTTTGACCAGCATTTTCTGAAAGCCATGGTGGCGCCGCGGGCCTTGTTGACCTGTGAAGCCCTCGGCGACCTTTGGGCCAATCCCACGGGCACCTGGCGCACCCACCTGGCGGCGCGCCAAGCCTACCGTTTCCTGGGCACCGAGTCGCGCCTGGGCATCTGGTTCCGCGAAGGCGAGCACAACCACGGCCTCGTCGACTGGCAGGCGTTCCTCGATTTCATGGACTGGCAGTTCCGGGGACTCACCCCCAAGCACCGCTTTGACGAGTGCCCGTTTCCCGAACTCGCGGCGCCGGGAGCCGCGCGGTAGCGCTCGCCAGGGATGACGGGATGGCACCGCGCCGGCGTAGAGGTCGCGAACCCGGAGATGGAGAACCAAGCACCATGGATTTCGAACCGACCTTCGAGTCACTCTTGCAGTACGAGTGCCCAGCCTGGTTCCGGGATGCCAAGTTCGGCATCTGGAGCCACTGGGGGCCGCAAAGCGTGCCCATGTACGGGGACTGGTATGCCCGGTCCATGTACATCCAGGACCACCCGCAGTACCTCTACCACGTCCGCCACTATGGCCACCCATCCACCTTCGGCTACAAGGACCTCTGCGCCCTCTGGAAGGCCGAGCGCTTCGACCCCTCGGAACTGATGCGCTTGTACAAGCGGGCCGGGGCGAGGTACTTCGTCGGCCAGGCCATGCACCACGACCACTTCTTCAACTACCCCTCGACCCTCAACCGCTTCAACGCCGGGCAGGTCGGGCCCAAAAAGGACATCTGCGGCCTGTGGAAGGCCGCCGCCACCAGCGAGGGCCTGCCCTTCGGACTCACCGAACACCTCGGCGCGACCTTCTCCTGGTGGCGCACCAACAAGTGGTGTGATAGCCACGGCCCCTACGTCGGCGTGCCCTACGATGGCAACGACCCGCAATACCGTGATTTCTATCTCGACAACTACGAACACGTCCTGCCCGGAGAGAACCGGGCCGATACCGCCTCCCGGCCCTGGTACACCCCCAATCGCGACTTCCGGCAGTATTGGCTGAAGGTGATGAAGGAGGTGGTGGACCTCTACGAGCCTGACCTGCTGTACTCCGACGGCGCCCTGCCCTTTGGCGAACACAGCGTCTCGCCGCGCGGAGCCGCCGAGTTCTCCCAGGGGCTCCAGGCCGTAGCTCACCTCTACAACACCTCGCTCCGCAAACACGGCCGCAACCAGGCCGTCTACAACCAGAAGGACCGCCGCCCCGACATCTACCGCGTCGGCGTCCTCGACCTCGAGAAGAGCCAACTGCCCGGCGTCAATCCCGAACCCTGGCAGACCGATACCTGCATCGGCAACTGGTTCTATGACGTGCGCCAGAAGTTCAAGCAGCCAGCCCACGTCATCGAGATGCTGATCGATATCGCGGCCAAGAACGGCTGCATGCTGCTCAATATCCTGCAAAAGCCCGACGGTAGCATCGACGCCGAGAGCCGCTACCTCCTGGAAGAACTTGCCGGCTGGTTCGCCCTCTGCGGCGAAGCCATCCACGGCACCCGGCCCTGGCGACAGCACGGTGAGGGCGACAGCCGCGTGCTGATCGAGGGCTTCAAAGAGGAAAAAGTCGCCTGGAATAGCTCAGACTTCCGCTTCACCACCCGCGGCAAGACCCTCTATGCCTTCATGCTCAGGGCGCCCGAGAACCGGATCGCCGTGCTGAAGAGCCTCTCCGAGCAGGACCAGGTGCTCTCGGTGAAGCTCCTGGGCGGCGGCGAGTGCGAGTTCAACCAGGCCTTTGGGGTGCTGACGGCCAAACTGCCCGGGGCCCTGCCGACGACCTACACGAACGTGCTGGCCATCCGGCTTGCCTGAGCTCGCAGCGGCCAGCCAAAGCGGTGTCGCGTCCTGCTGGGCCAGCAGGTCTTGCCACGCGCACTCCAAATAAGCAGCGCCGCCGGCTGGACCGAGCGCCGTCAGGCGATCTTTGGACTGCGGCGGCTTGACGCCGCTTTCCAAGGGCGCGGTGCGCCCAGCCGCCGCCGCCAGGGCGGCGGTGGCCGCGAGCCGCGGCCGCTCCATGCTCCGGGACCGCCGACCGTCGGGGCGGCGGTGGCCGCGCCGCCCCGGCCTGCCGACGTCTGGACCGAGCGCCGTCAGGCGATCTTTGGACTGCGGCGGCTTGACGCCGCTTTCCAAGGGCGCGGTGCGCCCAGCCGCCGCCGCCAGGGCGGCGGTGGCCGCGAGCCGCGGCCGCTCC
>CAILKC010000456.1 GCA_903834675.1 uncultured Victivallales bacterium
AACCGTTCTTGGCGGGCCTCGCCGCCGCCGTTCACACGCACGCCGCCGGGGCCGAGCAGTCGGACGATATCACCGCCCTGGCGGTGCGCTACCGCGCCCTGCCCATCGCGACCACCGCCACCCCGCAACTCGAGCCGCCCGCCGCAGCCGCGCCCGACGCCAGTCTCAGCCTGCGTAACCAGGTCGAGGAAATCGGCCGCCTGGCCGCCTGGATCGAGGAACAGGGCGAGGTGCAAAGCGTCTCGCCAGCACTGCTGATGAGCCTCAACCTGGCCCTCGAAGAGTGGGTGGTCAACGTCATCTCCTATGCCTACGCGGACAGCGCCGAACACCAGATCGAACTACGCCTCTGGCGCTACCCGGACCAGTGGCGGATCGAGGTCGAGGACGACGGTCGGCCCTTCGATCCCACCGCGCGCGCCGAAGCGGATACCACACTGCCCATCGAACACCGCCAGATTGGTGGCCTGGGCATCCATTTCATCCGTAAGACCATGAACCACTTCTCCTATCGCCGCGAACGCGACCATAACCTGGTCACCATCGTGAAAAGCCTCGGCGGCGAGCCCGCCTGATTAGGTCACCGGCAGGAAATGCGGGCTATGCTCAAACTGCTGAAAAGCATCTGGCTGGGACTGACGCTGATCCTCCTGGCGTCAGGACTGTTACTGCTCTCCGACCTGGGCCGTCGGCAGAGCGCCCGCCCGGTCGCCAAGGCGCTGCCCCGCCTGGCTGTGCTGCAGTGGTTCTCGACCGATCTGCTTGACCATACCGTGGCGGGAATGCTCGAGGGACTGCGGCAGCAGGGCTTCGAGAACGGCCGCACCGCCGAGATTCGCCTCCTCAACGCCTCAGGCGACGGCGCCACCGGCAACACCATGGCGCAGGAGCTGGCCGGGGGCTCCTATGACCTGGTGCTGACCGCCAGCACCCTAGCCATGCAGACGGTAGCCAAGGCCAACACGGCCAGACGTGCCGTTCATGTTTTCGCGGCCGTGACCGACCCCTACGGCTCCGGTGTCGGCATCGCCGGGCCAAAGCCCGACCAGCATCCGGCGCACCTCGTCGGCGTGGGCACCTTTCAGCCCGTCGAGCACGCCATCCGCATCGCCCGCCAGATGAACCCGGCCTTGCACACCCTCGGCACGGTCTGGAATCCGGGCGAGAGCAACTCCGAGGCCTGTGTCAAGAAGGCGCGCGCCGCCTGCAAGGAACTCGAGATCAAACTCGTCGAGGCCAGCGCCAGCAATACCTCGGAAGTGCCCGAGGCCGTCCGCGCGATCCTGGCCCAGGGCGCCGAGGCCATCTGGGAGGGCGGCGACAACGTGGCCATCTCCGCCATCGGTGCCATCGTCTCCGCCGCCCGCGCCGTGCGCGTACCCGTGTTCACCAATGACCCGGTCGACACGACCAAGGGCGCCCTCTTTGGCCTGGGCGCCTCCTACCATGCGGTGGGATTGGCGGCGGGTGAAATGGCCGGAAAAATCCTGCGCGGGGCCTCGCCCCAAACGTTTGGCGTGGAGAACCTCGTCCCCGAGGTGTTGGCGATCGATGAAGCCCTGGTGAGGGAGTTCGCGGGCTGGTCCATCCCGGCAGAACTGCGCGCCCAGGCTCAGGTCGCGGTCGCCGCCGCCGCGGCGCCGGGAGTCGCCGCAGCAGCCGCTCCGCCGCCGCCCAGCGCCCCCAGCCGGCCCTGGGAAATCCGCGTCGTGCGCTACAACGACGCCCAGTTCTCCGAGGACACCTGGCGCGGCATCGAGAACGGCTTCAAGCAACAAGGCCGACTGGACGGACGCGAGGTCAACCTCACTTGCCTCAACGCCCAAGGCGATATGACGACGCTGACCAGCATCATGACCGCGGTGCGCGCCGCCCAGCCCGACCTGGTCATGCCCATTTCCACCCCGGCCCTGCAGGCGGCGCTGCGGCAGGCAGGCGAATTGCCGATCGTCTTCGCCTGCGTCGGCGACGGCGTTCTCGCGGGCGCCGGCAAGACGGTCACCGATCACCTGCCCAATGTCACCGGCATCACCACCTTCTCCCCTTTTGCCGCCATGGCGAAACTGATCCGCCAAGCCGTCCCCCAGGCGCGCACCGTGGGGACACTGTTCACCCCTGGCGAGGTGAACAGCGAGCAGTACCGCAGCGCTTTCGCCAGCGCGTTGCAGGCAGAGGGGCTGGTCCTCTCTGCCGTGCCCATCACCAGCAGCGCCGAGGTCGCCGAAGCCGTGACCGAGCTGCTCCGTCACGAGCTCCAGGTGGTCGGCCAGATCTCCGATAACCTGACCCGGCCTGCCTTCGCCCAGATCGCCCGGCGCAGCCGCGAGGCGAAACTGCCCTTCTTCTGTTTCGACAGCAGCGGCGTCCGCGAGGGTGCGACCCTGGCCCTGGCGCGCGACTTCTATGCCACCGGCTACGAGGCCGCGGAGCTGGCCGTCAAGGTCTTGCGCGGCGCCGCGCCCAAGGACATCCCCTTCGCCAACACCCGCACCGAAACCCTGACGATTTGTCCGGAC
>CAILKC010000457.1 GCA_903834675.1 uncultured Victivallales bacterium
CACGGTGGAACTGTGCCGCCCGCCCGTGGTGCGCGCGCCGCCGGTTGTGCCAGCGCCGCCGACGGCAATCACGATGGCGAGCCCGCCCGGCGCGATTCGCGGGCAACCGGCTACGGCTACGGACATCCCGGCGGGGGTAACATCGCTGCCTTGCCCGCAACTCTGCATCGTCTGCGCGGCTTACGGCAAGGACCCCGTGCGGATCGCCGCCAACCGCAAGGCGATGGCGACATGGGGCGGGCAGACGCTGCTGCCGCACCTCGTGTTGGTGGAGTTGCTGGAGCCGGGGGAGGCGAGTCACTACGCCGACGCGCTGCCGGTGGGGCGCTCGACGCATGTGGTGCTGCCTTATGACCCGTGGGCGATGCGCGGGCTGTTTCAGAAGGAAGCCGCGATGAACCTCGGCGCCAAGATCGCGCCGGATGCGACTGAGGTACTGCTATTCCTGGACATGGATGTGCATTCGGCTGACCCGCACTGGTTCGCGGAGGTCATGGTTCCGTTCGCACAGCACCCCGGCGAGGGTGTGCTGGTGCAGTGTTACCGCAGGATGATGGACACGGGGGAACCCGACCGGAACTACTGGTCGGTGGGCTCTGCCCCGGCCATCCCCCTGGACCCGAAGATTTACCGGCAGCCTGGCCTGGGCTGGGCGATGCGGCGGGACTACTGGACGAGGATTGGCGGGCTCAACCCGTGGGGGGTCTCTGGCTCGGGGGATGTGATGATCCTTCACGAGCTGTCGCCGGGGTACTATCCCGACTGGGATGGCTCGGTGATGGCGTGGTGGCAGGATGTACGCCGCCGTGGGTTGCCGCAGGCCCGGCTGGCGTTCGCGAATGTGGACGTGATCCACGAGCACCATGGGCCGTTCAAGGAGCGGGCTTACTGGGACTCTAGGGTGGTGATTGACTGGCTGGAGACGCCGGTGAAGGAGATGATCGAACTGGGCCACGATGGGTTGCTGCGCTGGCGCAACCCCGACTGTCGGCTGGCGAAGTTGTTTACCTGCAAAGCGGAGATCGGCAATCTGGGGTTGAAGGTGGCGGCGGCAAAGGTGGGGCTGCTGAAGCACAGCTACAAGGACATCTTCGGCTGGTTCGACTTCCAGGGGCCGTATCGCAAGATCGTGGCTGAGGCGCCCAAAGGCTCAACCCTCGTCGAGCTGGGCTGCTTCTTTGGCAAATCCACCTGCTTTCTGGCCGTACAGGCGCACAACGCCAACAAGGCGCTGGAGGTGGTAGCCTGTGACCTGTTCCCGAAGCAGCATCCAAGCTCGGACATTTGGGGCACCGGCCCAGGGCAGACGCCGTTTCCACCGTCGGGCTCGTGCTACGAGACTTGCCAGCGGAACCTCAAGGCCACCGGCGCGCGGGTGGAGTTGCTGGCGATGGATGGGGTGAAGTTGGCAGACGAGTTCAAGGACGGCTCTGTGTTCGCGGTGTGGATCGACGCGGACCACACTTACGCTGGCACGCTGGCAATGCTGGATGCCTGGTGGCCGACGGTGGCTCCGGGCGGGCTGATTGGGGGGCACGACTATGTGAACGCCAAGTGGCCGGGGGTGCGCCAGGCGGTGGATGAGTGGGCCGGGGCGCCGTCGCGCCGGTTGGAGGTGACGCAGGAGGGGATTTCGTTTGTGGTGAGGAAGTGGAGCACGCCATGACGGAAGACGATGACGGGCGGGTGGTGGGGGTTTGGTCGGTGCCGCGGCTGGGGTTCATGAACACGTTTCACTGTATCCTGGGGGCGCTTCCGGCGCTGGGGATTCCGGTGGTGCGGGGGCACGGGGTATTCTGGGGCCAGGCGCTGGAGCTGGCGATGGAGCGGGCGATCGAGGGGCACGGGGCGGTGTGGTTGTTGTGTCTGGACTACGACAGCATCTTCGCCCCCGAGGATCTGCATGAGTTGCTGCGGATCGCGCGCTCGCGGCCCGAGGTGGACGCGCTCTGCCCACACCAGTGGCACCGTTCGGCGGATGTGCCGCTGTGGACGCCCAAGCGGCTCCCGGACGGCTCCTGGCCGGAGGTGACGGATACGGACCTGGACTGCGAGACGTTCGCCCTGGAGACGGGGCACTTCGGCATGTCGCTCTTGCGGGCCAGCGCGGTGGCGCGGATGCCACACCCGTGGTTTCTGCCAGTGCCGAATCAGGCCGGGCGCTGGGCGGAGGGGAAGACGGATGATGACATCTACTTCTGGGACAAGTTCCGGGCGCATGGGGGCCTCGTCTGGTTGGCGCCGCGGGTCATTATCGGCCACGCGGAGGAAGAGATTCGCTGGCCGGGTGCGGATGCGAAGGTGCAGCGGCAGAGCTTTCTGGACTATTGGACGAATGGGCGCCGCGGTTGACGCGGGCGGGAGTGTTGTAGTCAGACGGTTACGTGCGGGTACGAACAACCAACCGATGAGGTGACGCGATGAGTGTGACGTTTACGAAGGGCACGAGTACCACCGCGGTTACGGTGATTCCCGTCCCTGGTACGCTGCAGTACGGCGGCAACCATGACCAGCGCGGCGGACGGGTAACGGACCCGGTGCAGGCGGGTCTGGCTCGTGACGGGCAGTGTCAGGTGATCGTGACGGCAGCGAATGAGGCCGAGATTCTGGCGCTCGCCAGCCCGGCGGGGGATGGGGACTACGCGGTGGCGGGGGACGATATCGTTGCCGGTCAGGTGTCGGCAGCCGCGCTGGTGGACGTGAACTATGGCGAGGGCGAGGACGGGGTGGAAGTCGTAACGGTCGCCTGGAAGGGCACGACGGCGGTGGTGGTGTAAGTAACGGGCAATCTCTGAGCAAAGGAGTTTCTGACCATGGCAAGTCTTCTGCGATTCGACAACTGTGCGCTGGGGACCAACACCCTTGCCGCAACCTCTTTCGTCACTGGTTCAGGGCGCGTCGCCATGGCCGGCGATGATGGCAAGGTGACCACGGCGGACGGACGCATTCATAACTTCCGCCGGACGATTACCCCGAAGGCGGACTGTGAGATCTACGGCAACCAGACGGTGGTGGAGACTGCCGTGGGGCTGGGGGTGGTGTGTACGTTCAAGCGCGGCACGACGACGGTAAAGACGTTCACCGGAGTGGTGACGGCGCAGTATCAGGACAACACGAAGACGACCAAGGTCGCCGTGGTGGGCACGCCGTCTCTTACGTAAGGTGAGGCTTCAATCTCGAATGGATGGAGGAAGAGGGTATGTCGTTCCGAGGCATTCCGATCAAGGTGGCGACGTTCGACCCGGAGACGGGGGAGCCGACGGGGAACTTTGAGACGGCGGGGTTCGCCACTCTGCGGCGCTGCCCCGCTCTAGGGGGATTGCTGAAGTTGGTGGTTGCCGCCGGGGCCGCCGAGGATCGGGCCGGGCGTCTGGCGGTGTTGGCGCACCGGGCACTGTTTGCGGCGGAGACGCCGGAGGCGGTAGAGAGTGCGGCGGCGGTGTACGGCAAGGCGGCGGAAGAGTCTGAACTGGCCACGCAGGCACTGGGGGGAGCGGTACACGACTTCGTAGTAGCCGGGTTTGTCGGCGCCGGCTATTCGCCCGATGAGGCGGAGCGCTATGCCTCGCAGGTCGGCACCGAACGAATGCAGGAGCTCAAGGGCGCCTGCCTGGTGGGTTCCGGCAGGCTGGATTTTACGAAGGCTCCGGCGGCAGCCTGAGTCCGGCGGAGCTGTGTTACGTGGTGGCCGAGACACGTTACTGGCGGGCCATGGCTATCAGCCTGGGACTGGACCCGGAGACGCCGCCCGAGGATCTGCTGTTGGTACAGCGGGTGGTGGACCGTGAGACGGGCCGGACGCTGGGCATCGAGCCGGCCAAGGCCGTGGTGGACGAGTTCAACCGCTGCCGACGCATACTGGGGGGATCGTGACAGGCCATGCTCAGGCGCATCGTCCACTTCAAGCAGGCTGAAGAGTACCTGGCAGCGCGGCAGGATCGCCCGACGTACCTGAAGGCCTCGGAGTACCTGACGGCCTGGGACGCGGAGACGCGGCGCAAGGCGTTCTTCAGCGCTCGGGTGGCCTCGGCGGACATCCTCTCTGAGTTGCACCAGCGCTGTCAGCAGGTGGTCAACGGGGATATGACCGACCGGCAGGCGCGGGAGCTGCTGCGGGTCTTTCTGAATGGCGACGGGGCGGCGGCGCTGCGGCAGCTCGGGTTCATGCCACAGGGGGAGGCTGCGCAGTCGGTGGTGGAGCTCGCGAGCGTGCGGCGCCTGCAACTGATCCTCTACCAGAATGCGAAGATCGCACAGGAGGCCGGGCACTACCGGCAGTGGGCCGAGAATGCGGCCCTCTTCCCCTACGGCCGCTGGCACCTCGGACACGCCGAGGAGCACCGCCCCGAACACGCCGCGCGCGACGGGAAGGTCTACGCCTTCGAGCATCCCATCTGGCGCACCAGCCCCCCGGGAAGCGAGTTCAACTGCCACTGCTGGCGCGAGGAGCTGACCGCCGAGGAAGCGGCCGGCCTGACCGTGCAGCCCAACGACCAGACGGTGCCACGGCCGACGGTGGACTTCGACCCCGGCGCCCCCCTGGACGTGCCCCCGCCCGTCAAGGCCAGGACCCCGCCGGGGATTCTGCAGGCGCTGCGGCGGAGTTTGGGAAGCCAACCGCGCTTCCCGACCGAGGACCTGACGATCGGAGAGGACCGCAGCCTGGAGGGGTTTGACGCGCAGGGACGGGCGGCCATGGCGGCGGTGGAGAAGGGCTTTGCCGGAGCGGCAACAGAGCGCGGCATGGTCTTCGCTCGCGACGGAAAGCAGGAGAGTGGCGTCATCGAGGGTGACGCCGGCAGCATCGCCATGGGCGCCAAACGTGACTTGCGCGAGCGGGTGGTGACGCACTGGCACCCGGATGGGGGGACATTCAGCCCGGACGACGTGTATGTGTTCGCGCACTTCCAGATAGCCGAGTTGCGGGCCGTCACGTCAGAAGGCATCTATTCAATTACGCCCGAAAGCGGGGCTAAATTCGCCACCACCAAACTAGGCAACCTGAAGCGAGCCTTGACCCGAATCGGCCCGCAGATGCTTGCGGCGGCGAAGGACGGAGACTATCGTAAGGCACACGGACTGATGGCTGAAGTGTGCATGCAGAACGGCGTTAGCTACACCCTGCGGAGAAACCCATAATGAGCAGCAGATGGGAGCTTCCCGGAGTGTTGACGGACGAAGTGTCCGACGCTCTTGCCCTGGTGCAGGACTACTGGGAGATGCAGGAGTACATGCGCCGCATCTTCATGGACAACGACCCCTGCCCCGATCTGCTTGCCAAGTACGGCCCGAAGTCAGCAGACTCCGCAATCTCCGCCTCGCCCGCGCCCGTCTGACCCTGCCCACCGTCTGCAAGACCCGTCTGACCCATGACCAAGACTGTCCAGGTGACCGACTTGCGCGAGGTGAGGTGGTCGCGAACGTCTATCAGGCACAAGTGATGGGTTGGAAAGAGTTTGCCAAGGCATTCCCCAAGACGTGGAAGCTGGTTCGCCAGAGGATAGGGACATGACCGAACTACACGAAGCAGACGCAGCGGAAGAGGCGGAAGCGGGGCCGAGGCTTGACGTTCTGGCCGCTCGGCATAATGCTAATTTCGGCCGGTTCCCGACGCAGCATCCCAACCCCTGCATGGCCACCACCCACGCCTTCTGCGACTTTGTCGAGCGCTGCATCCGTGATGGGGTGCAGGTGACCAAGGAAGTCGTGTCCCGCGAGTTCTCCCTGCCTGAGGC
>CAILKC010000458.1 GCA_903834675.1 uncultured Victivallales bacterium
ATCGCTCTCGGGGTGTTGGCCGGCATCGGCATGATCGGCGGCGGGCTGCTGCTGCTGGGTAAGCGCTACCACATCCTCGGCCAGGGTCTGGTCGGCGGTGGGCTGGCCACCCTCTACGTCACCCTGTTTGCGGCCTATCACGTCTATGCCCGCATCGACGTCTGGACGGCCTTCGGGCTCATGGCTGGCGTCACCGCCGCGGCGGGGGCCATCGCGGTCTCGGTGTCCTCCCTGCTGATTGCGGTCCTCGGCATCATCGGCGGCTACCTGACCCCGTTCGTACTCCGGGGCAGCGGCGCCGGCTACGAGCCTTTCTTCGGCTATCTGCTGGTCCTCGGGATTGGCATCCTGATCATTGGGCACTTCCGCTACTGGATCCTGCTCAACTACCTGGGCCTGGCATTTACCTATATCCACGTGCTCAGGACGCTGCATTCGAACTACCAGCCCGAACACCTGATCCGCGTGCTGCCCTTCCTGGCGGCGCTGTTCCTGCTCTACTCGGCGGTTACGGTCATCTATAACCTGGCCAATCGGCGACGCTCGAGTCTGATTGAGGTGCTGGGCCTGATCGCGAACTCGGGCATCTTCTTCGGCATCGCCCAGCACCTCATCCGGCTCTCCTACGGCCGGGAGCAGGTAGCGCTCCTGACCGTCGCCCTCGCCACGCTCTACGTCGTCCTCATCTACGCCTTCCTGCAACGACGCCTGCTGGACCGCGGCCTGCTGCTCGCACTGCTGGCCCTGGCGGGTTTCTACCTGACTCTGACCATGCCGCTGCTGCTATCGCGCCAGTGGCTGACCGTGAGCTGGGCCGTGCAGGCATTTCTGATGCTGTGGCTGAGCCGACGCCTGGGCAGCCGCTTCCTGCAGAGCCTGGCCGCGCTGCTCTATGGTATGGTGGTGTGGCGCGTCTTCTTCCTCGATCTGCGCTCCGCCTTTCCCAACCTTTACGGCGAGCTGCCACTGGCGACGTATCTGCGCGGCCTGGCCGATCGGCTGGTCGCCTTTGGGGTGCCGATAGCCTCCTTCGTGGGCGCCTGGCGCCTGCTTTCCGCCCCGCCGCCCGACCCCGCCACGGCCGCGGTCCCGCGCGAGGCCGACACCGGGGCCATGGTGCGCGATTCCGGCGGGCTGGCCTTCTTCCTCGGCGTCGCGGTCCTCGCCGGCTTCGTCTATCTGCACTGTGAACTGAACCGCCTGTTCGTCGTCGTCTTCGACCCGTTGCGCCTGCCGGTGCTGACCCTGCTCTGGCTGGGTCTGGTCGGCGGCCTGCTGCTGGCCGCGAGCCGGGGCCGGCCTGCCACCGCCTGGCTGACCGGCGCCGCCTGGGCGGCGTTGGCGGTCGTGCTGCTGAAGCTCCTTGCCGTAGACCTGCACTCGTGGGACTTCCGCCTTGAACAGATGTGCTTCGGCGAGGGCTATTCCTGGCTGGCGTCGGCCATGCGCGGGGTGGACTTCGGCGCCTTTGTCCTGTTTGCCGCCTGGGCGGCGGCGCGGCTGGCGCGCGACGGTCGAGCCGAGGCCGCAGCCCTGGCTGTGCTGGCGCTGCTGGTGCTTTTCCTCTACCTCACCATCGAGGTCAACACCATGGTGCGCTACTATGTGCCCGGCCTGCGTTCGGGCGGCATCTCGGTCCTCTGGTCGCTGTATGGCCTGGCACTGGTGCTGGAGGGCATCCGTCGGGCGGCGCGCCCGGCGCGGATTGCCGGGCTGCTGCTCTTCGCCGTGGTCGGGTTGAAGGTGTTCTTTGTCGATCTCGCCCACCTGTCGCCTCTGTATCGGATGGTCGCTCTGATCGTCATGGGCGTGATTACCCTGCTGGGCACCTTCATCTACCTGCGCAATGCCGAACGTTTTCTGCACCCCGGTAGCGAGGAGGCTCCCTCATGAGACGAACTCCGCTCGTGCTTGCCTTCATCGCGGCAGGACTGTTTGCCGGCGAGGCCGATAGCTTTGCCGTGCGTCGCGCCGTCGCCGACACGACCGAACGCGAAGAGCTGGCCGCCATCGAGCTGGATCGGGATGTCTACGCCGCCACGCGAGAGGGCTTTCCCGATCTGCGTCTGCACGATGCCGCTGGCCAGGCCGTTCCCTTCCTGATCCAGCGCTATACCCGTACCAGCAGCGTCTGGACCGAGCAGGCGCAACCGGCCCGCCGGGTCCAGGACCTCGTCCCCGACCCCGAAGGCAACCGCCTCGAGGTGATCGTGGAGCCGCCGCGCCAGGAACCGCCACGCCGGGAACCCCCGGCCTGGATCGAGCTGGTGACCCCGATCCGTGATTTCGAGAAGCGCGTCAGCGTCTACCTCCCCGCCCCCAACGGCGCCTGGCAAGCCCTCACCGAGAACCAGCCCGTCTACGACTACAGCCGTTTCATGGACGTGCGGCGCTGCCGCATCCAGCTCCCGCAGGCCCCCGCGGCCGAGCGTTACCGCCTCGTCATCGGTGAGGTCACCGAGTCGACCGCTTCCGCCTTCGTCGAACTCACCACCCGTAGCGGCGGCGCGCAGCCCGATGAAGAAACCCTGCGCCGGATCCTGCATCGCCGGGATTTCCGCATCGACCGCATCGATTTCGGCTACCGCTCCCTCGAAGAGCGCCGGGATGTGCCCGTATGGGCGGATTTCCCTCTGCATATCACGGCCATGGAACGCGATGCGAAGGAGGGCGTCACGCGCCTCACGGTCGACAGCGGCAGGCTTCCCGCCGCGACCCTGCGCTTCGCCATCGCCGACCGCAACGTCAGCCGGGCTGTCCACGTCGAGGTCCGCCGGGCGCTGGACGATGGCACCCTCCAATGGCAACGCCTCGGCCAGGGCACGCTGCGGAACCTCGACTTCCGCGACGTCCAGGAAGAGTCCATGGCGGTGAGCATCGCGGAAACCCGAGCCCTGGAGTTGCGGCTGGTGATCGTCGACAAGGACTCGGCGCCGCTGACGGTGCAGGGCGTCACCGCGGTCTGCCCGGTCTACCGGGTGTTGTTCCTGGCCCGCCCCGGTGCAACCTACCAGCTTGCCTACGGCAGCCGCGACGCACCTTCACCCCGTTACGACACGGAGGTCTTGCAGCGTCTCTTCGACCGCAAGGACCGCGAAGTCCGCACCTTGCGCCTCCAGGCGGCCGACGAAGCCGCTTCCTATCCCCTCGAGAGTCCCCTGGCGCGGGCCTTGAACAGCCGCACCACGCTGCTACTGGTGCTCGGCCTCGCCGTGGCCGTGCTGGCCCTGGCGACGGTCGCCGCCGCTCGCCGCATCCACCGCGACGAACCCCCCTCACCGCCAGCCGCCGCAGCGTGAACAGCTTCTCAGGTTACAACTCAGGTGCATTTCCCTGCCCCAACGGGGCTGCGGCACAGAGCCCAGGGTTGCGGCCAGGGTGCCGCTACCCTGGGTCACATGTGGTCATGGCCTCCTACCCCAACGGGGTTGCGTCATAGAACCATGAC
>CAILKC010000459.1 GCA_903834675.1 uncultured Victivallales bacterium
CAACCCATCCTTCACCATGGGCAGCCCGCTCGGCGAACTGGGGCGCGAAATCAACGAGACCCAGCATGAGGTGACCCTGACGCAGGAGTTCTACATCGGGGTGTTCGAGCTGACGCAGAAGCAGTGGGAGCGGGTGATGGGTGTCTGGCCGAGCTACTTCAGCAACGCCAGCGTGCGCGACGCCCGCCCGGTGGAGAAGGTGAGCTACTACGACATTCGGGGATCTTTGTTGGGAGCTGGCTGGCCGGCCAGCAGCGCGGTGGACGCGACCTCGTTCATGGGCAAACTGCGGCAGAAGACCGGTCTGACCGCCCTCGATCTGCCCACCGAATCGCAGTGGGAGTACGCCTGCCGGGCCGGCACCACCACGGCCCTGAACAACGGCACCAACCTGACCTCGATCACCGAGGATGTCAACGTGGCCCTGGTTGGCCGCTACCTGTACAACAGCGGTTCGGGTCCCTTCAGCGCGGACAATGATCTGGCGAAGGGCACGGCGGCGGTCGGCTCGTACCTGGCGAATGCCTGGGGGCTGTACGATATGCACGGCAACGTCTATGAGTGGAGCCTCGACTGGTATCAGGCGAGCTATCCTGGCACCGTGTCGGACCCGCGAGGTGCGGCGTCGGGTTCGTACCGCGTCTTACGGGGTGGGGGCTGGGGCAGCGGCGCGCAGGGCTGCCGTTCTGCCTGCCGCATCATCGACGCCCCGTCGAGCCGGTACGTCAGCCTCGGCTGCCGCGTCGCCAGGACCCTGCCATGACCGGTAGGTCTTGTTCTCTTGTATTTGCCAGCCGGTAGGCTGGGCAACGTCGGCGTGCGCGGTAGCGCCGACGCCGACGTTCCGGGGGTGCAGGGGGGAACCCCCTGCCGATGAGCGAGATAATTTCTCGGGGTATGGAGGTCGATGGATGTACGAGTGGTTACGCTGAGATATCAGGATGGCCAACAGGGCTTTCCGGAAGGGGCCTTGCGCCAGGCGACGGCCGGTCGCGAGGTGCTGGAGGCCCGCGAGCACTTTTTCACGCATGGCAACGTGCCGCACCTGGCCGTGGTCCTGCTCTTGGGTGACGGCCCGTCCGAGGCGCGTTACCCCCGCGATCCGTCCGCGCCTGACCCCGAGTCGAGCCTTCCCGAGGAGCGGCGGGGGCTCTACCGGGATTTGCGGCGGTGGCGGAACGAGCGGGCCAAGGCCGATGGCAAACCCGCGTATGCCGTGGCGCGCAATGCCCAGTTGGCGGAGATCGTCATCCGGGCGCCGAAGACGCTGGCGGAACTGAAGGAGGTGGCGGGCATCGGCGAGGCATTCTGCCGGGATTACGGCGCCGCCGTGCTTGACCGGGTGGGGGCACTTTCGGCCACGGCGACGGGCGAGGCCGCGGCGCAAGCGGAGCAGCAGGTGTGAAGTCTTACGGTCGACTATGGGAACAGATCACCGCCCCCGGCAATCTGGCGGCGGCGTGGGCCCGCGTCCGCCAGGGGCACACCAATTCCGCCGCCGTGCAGGCCTTTGCCCGCGAGTTGGAGTCGCATCTCGGACGGTTGCGGGACGCGCTTCTGGCCGGCGACTGGTGCCCGGGCACTTACCGGCAATTCCGGGTGCAGGACCCGAAACCGCGCACGATCCGCTGCGCGCCGGTGTGCGACCGGGTGCTGCATCACGCGCTGTGCGGCGTGATCACGCCGCTGTTGGAGCGCGGCTTCAGCGAAGATAGTTACGCCTGCCGTGAGGGTAAGGGCACGCACCGGGCCTGCTTGCGGGCACGCCACCTGGTGCGGCGGAACCCATGGTACTGCAAGATCGACGTCCGGCACTACTTCGACAGCATGGATGACATGATTCTGTTCGCGGCCTCCAAAGCTGCCATCTGGGAAGGCTTGGACAGAGCGGCGCGGTGGCTGCGCGCGGAGCGCGGCCTGGAGCTGAAGGCCGAAGCGACGCGCCTCGCGCCGGTTTCCGAAGGCGTGCCGTTCCTGGGATTGCGCATTTTCCCCTCATGCTGGCGCCTGCAACGCGGACGCTTCCTGCGTACGCGGCGGAAGCTCAGGCGGCGTGAGCGCGATGTCGAGGCGGGCCTACTGGACGAGGCGCAGTTACAGGTTTGTGCCGTCTCGGCGCACGGCGGGGTGCGCTGGTTTGGCTTCAGGAACATCTTGCGGATGCACGCAGATAGGGCTGCCGGAGAAGGTGCGGCGTCGGGTTCGAACCGCGTCAAACGGGGTGGGAGCTGGAACAACAACGCGCAGAACTGCCGTTCTGCCAACCGCAACAACAACACCCCGTCGAACCGGAACAACAACATCGGCTGCCGCGTCGCCAGCACCGTGCCGCCAGGACAGGCAGGGTCCCATCCGGCGCCGCCCGTGTCCCGCGTCGGCGGGAACGAACATGCCCGGCCCCGGACGGCCAGTAGTCTCGACGACCGCCGTGCCGGGGCACTTTATGGGCAAGGGAGAGGGAACCATGCAGACGAGCCATGACCGGCCGGCGCCGCCCGTGGCGCAGGAATACGCGAAGGAAGTACGCCTCCGGCTCGGGGAACAGGCGCGCCAGGTCATCTTGTTCGGTTCGCAGGCCCGCGGCGACGCGCAGGCGGGCTCGGACTACGATTTCATTGTGGTCGTCGATGAGCGCACGCGCCAGTTGCGCGAGCTGCTCGCCGACGCCGGCGACCAACTGTTGGATAGGTGCGAGGCACTGTGTGCCGCGACGGTCTACGATCAGGCGCAATGGCGCCTGGTACACGACTCGCCGCTGGGCTGGAATGTCGAACGCGATGGGGTGTTGCTGTGAAGGCGGCTCCTGAAGTCCTGCGGGCTATTATGGCAAAGGCCATGCGAAAGCTTATGCGTGCCGAACAGGATCTGGCGGACGGGTTTCCAGAAGAGGCCGCCTCGCGGTCGTATTACGCCGCATTCCATGCCGTTACAGCGTTGCTGGCGACACGCGGACTGTCGTATTCCTCGCACACGCAGGTGATCGGGGCCTTCAGCCGGGAATTCGTTAAGACGGGCGTCTTGCCGAACGTCTTGTCCCGGCAGTTGCGGCAGCTTTTCGAGGATCGCCAGACCGCCGACTACGATTGGGTCACCACGATTGACGCGCAGACCGCCACCGATGCCGTTGCCGCCGCGAAGGCGCTGATTGCGCATTGCCAAGAGGAAATCTCGCGCCCGGGCCATGGCGAAACGGACCAGGCAGGAGCATAGACGATGACAGCGATCAAGACCACGACGCGGCGGACATGGGTGCTGGGCTGGCTGGGAGCGCTGCTGGCCAGCGGCGCGGCGTGGGCGGGCTCGCAAGTGCTCGTGTCCGGGGACACGGCGGCGGACTCGCGCGACTACACGCTGGAGGTGGTTAGCGCCCACGCGACCCCGACGCCGGGCGTCGGTAGCCACACCTATGCCTGGGGCGCTACGGTCACCGGCTCGGTCGTCGACGCTTCGGCCACCCACCATCCCA
>CAILKC010000460.1 GCA_903834675.1 uncultured Victivallales bacterium
GAGATTCCCCTGAATGCAACGAGGTCCAACATGAACTCATCGTCGCGTCCATACGTCAAGCGCTCTACCTTAGGCGCATCGCTTCTGCTGGGAGTGCTTGGGCTGGCTATCGGCTCGCCCCTGGTGGCGCGTACCTACGACGTCGGGCCAGACCAGGAATTTGCCGCCATCGGTCGGGTGCCTTGGGAGTCCCTGGCGGCGGGCGACACCGTCCGTATCCATTGGCGCCCGGAGCCCTACCGGGAGAAGTGGGCCATCTGCACCGCAGGCAGTGCCGAAGCGCCGCTCACCGTGATCGGGCTCCCCGGTCCTGATGCGCAGATGCCGGTGGTGGACGGAAACCGTGCCACGACCCGGGAGGCCATGGACTTCTGGGGAGAAGACCGGGCCGTCATCAAAGTCGGCGGCACCAACGCCGCGCCCACCTTGCTGCCACGGCACATTGTCATCGAGAACCTGGAGATCCGAGGCGCCACTGCCGCGCACAGCTTCCAAGGGCGCAGGGGCGATGTCCCTTACCGGGACAACGCCGCGGCCATCTGGCTGGAGAGCGGAGAGAATCTCACGGTGCGGAACTGCCGTCTGTACGACTGCGCCAACGGCCTCGTGTCCTCGCGCCAAACCCGCAATGTGCTCGTGGAAGGTTGCTCCATCTACGGCAATGGCACCGAACTCGGAATCTACCAGCACAACGTCTACACCGAGTCCGAAGGCATCACCTTCCAGTTCAACCGCCTCGGCCCGTTGCGCCCTGACGCCTTCGGCATCAATCTCAAGGACCGTTCATCGGGGACCGTTATCCGCTACAACTGGATCGAGGGCGGCAACCGTCTCATCGATCTGGTCGAGAGCGATTACCCGCACATCTACGAACGGGCCGACTACCGGGAGTCGTTCGTCTATGGTAACGTGCTGATCAAGCTGCCGGACTCTCCCAACAAGCAAGTCTGCCACTACGGGGGCGACCAAGACAACCCGGCGAAGTACCGCAATGGCACGCTGTACATGTGTCACAACACCATCGTCTCCCGGCGAGCCGGCGCGGTGACCCTGTTCAGGCTTACCGCGGCCTGTGACACGGTTGTCATCCGCAATAACATCTTCTGGTGCAGCTCGAGCGCGGGCTCCATGCTGCTTATGCCATCGCTCGGGACGGCGTCCCTGGGCCTCAACTGGTTCCCGCAGTCGTTCGAGACCATGTTGCGCTTCGTTCGCAGCGAGGAGGGGGTGCGCGCTGAGGCCGAACAGATATTCGGCGTTGAGCCGGGCTTCCTCGATGCGGCTGGCGGCGACTACAGGCTGGCGCCCGGGTCTGTCTGTAGCGGCCGCGCCGTGCCCTTGCCCGATGCCATGCTGCCGCGCTACGCTCTGACGGCTGAGTATGTGCCCCACGGCGGACAGCGCCCTCGGAATGTCGGCGCCGCGGCCGACCTCGGTGCGTTTGGGGTGGCCGCGGCGAAGGGACTGTAAGCTGCCAGCCGTGCGCATACTCTTTCTCTCCACCCTGTTTCCTGATGCCAGTCGGCCGACCTTTGGCATCCACAACGCCAGTCTGGTGCGTCGCCTGGCGGTGCCCTTCCAGGTCTCCGTGGTCGCGCCCCGGCCTCGCCTGTCGGCCTTTCTGCGCCGACCCGGGGCAGGCGTGGCTGAGTCCTGTCCAGAAGACGCCGCCCTGACGCCCGTTTTTCCGACCGTTCCCTACCTGCCCAAAATCGGTAGCGCGGTCAATCATCGCTTGGTCGCCGCCTGGCTGAACTCGACCGTGCGGGGCATCTGCCAGGCGCAGAAGCCGGACCTGCTGCTATCAGCCTGGGCCTATCCCGATGCCTGTGCCGCACTGCGTCTGGCCGAACCCCTGGGACTGCCCTGTGTTGTCATCGTCCAGGGCACGGACATCCATGAGTATCTCCGCTACCCGGTGCGTCGTGGGATCATCCTCAGGCATTTGCGTCACGCTGCTGCCATCGTCACCCGCAGCGAGGACCTGCGCCTCCATCTGCTAGCGGCAGGGCTGCCCGCGACGCACGTGCAAACCCTCTACAACGGGGTGGATACCGACCTGTTCTGCCCGGCTGCGGACCGTGAGTCGGTACGCCGAGAGTTGGGCTTGACGGCGACCGACGCGGCCGTGCTCTTCGTCGGCAACTTCGTTCCCGTGAAGAACCCGCTGCTGGCCGTCCAGGCCGTGGCTGCGCTCAAGGATCAGTCCCCGTCGCGACGCTGGCGGTTGTTCATGATCGGCGCTGGGCCGTTGCGGGCCGAGACCGAGGCCTTGGCTGCCGCGGCGCTGGGTGACGCGGTCTCCTTTGCCGGGGTCTGTTCCCAGGCACAGGTGGCGAGGCATATGCAGGCCGCGGATGTGCTCTGCGTGCCGAGCCGCAATGAGGGGACCCCCAATGTCATCCGCGAGGCTCTTGCCTGTGGTTTGCCCGTCGTTGCCACGCGGGTAGGGGGAATCCCTGAGCTCTTGACGGATCCACGCATCGGCGAGCTGGTCGACCCCAGTCAGCCGGCGGCCATGTCCAGTGCTCTTGCCCGTGCGGTCGCCAGCGGACCGCGGTCCGACGCCTGCCGCCGCCAGGCCCTGGCCTTCTCCTGGGACGAGACGATCAGGCGCTATACCGAGCTGTTTGCGGCGATCATGGCCGGTCGGTCGGTTGGAGGGCGAAGCTCCCGCTGAGCCGCCGCTGCTGTCTGCACTGCCCCGCATGAACATTCTCTACCATTTTCGCACCCAGGGCCGTGGGGCTGAAGGTGTTCACATCGCTGGGATCGCCGGCGCGCTCGAACACCTTGGTCACGTGGTTGACTTCTCCAGCCCCACGGGAACCGATCCGCGGCGGACCTGCGGGGCGGATCCGTTTGCCGGGGTCGACCGGCGGAGTCGGTCCTGGGCCTGGCTGGCACGACACTGTCCGGGCGCGGCGTTCGAACTCCTGGAACTGGGCTACAACGTCGCCGCCTGGCTCCGGAACTCGCGCCTGCTGAAGCGCAAGCGCTACGACTTCATCTATGAGCGCCACGCTTTCTTCCTGTGTGCCACCGCCTGGTTGGCACGCCGTCGGCGGATTCCCCTGGTCATCGAGATCAACGAACTGGTGGGTGACGAACGGGTGCGTCGCCAGCCGACCTTTCGCCGACTGGCAGAGCGCTGTGACCGCTTCAGCCTGCGGCGCGCGACCCTGGTCACCGTGGTCTCGCCGCACCTGCAGCGCCGGGTGATGGCCTTGGGGGTTCCCCTTGAGCGCACGTTGGTATTGCCGAACGCCGTGACCGAAGCGGATTACGCCAGCCCCGCTGAGGGCCGCCAAGTGCGGCAAAGATACGGTCTTGGCGAGGCGCTGCTCATCGGTTTCGTGGGGTGGCTGGTGCCCTGGCACCGGCTGGAAGACCTGATCGAGGCCGTGGCGAGTGCGGCGTCCGTCCGCGACCTCCGGCTGCTGATCGTGGGTAGTGGCCCCTTGCGCGCCGACCTCGAGAACCTGGCCGCCGCACGTGGTATTGGGGATCGTGTCCTCTTCGTCGGCGCCGTCCCCCATGAGTCCGTGCGCGAGCACATTGCTGCCATGGATATTGCCGTTATCCCGCACAGCAATGAGTACCGTTCTCCCATCAAGCTGTTCGAGTACATGGGGCAAGGCAAGGCCGTCCTCGCGCCGCGCACCGAGCCCATAGCCATGGTCGTGCGGCAGGGTGACAACGGCCTGCTCTTTGAGCCTGGCGATATGGCCTCATTCCGAGCCGGTCTGCTCCAACTGGTGTCCGAGCCGGAGACGAGGAAGCGCCTCGGGGGGCAAGCGCGCTCCGATGTTCTCGCTAAGTACACCTGGGACCACAACGCGGCCCGCATCCTAGAGCAACTCGGCCTGGAGCGCTGAAGGACTTGGGGCAAGGCCCAATAGGCGCTAACCTCGACTTCGCCCTAACCCCATGCGCAACGCTCTCACTATCGACGTCGAGGAGCACTTCCAGGTGCATAACCTGGAAGCCGGCGTCCAGCGCTCTTCCTGGGACCGGCAGGAGTCTCGCGTCGAGGCGAATGTGCGGCGGGTCCTTGACCTCCTGGACCGCCACCGTGTCAAGGCCACCTTCTTCGTGCTGGGCTGGGTTGCCGAACGCAGGCCCCGTCTGGTCGGCGAGATCGCGACCAGAGGACACGAAGTGGCCTGTCACGGATACGAACACCGGCTGGTCTATACTCAGACGCGGGAGGAGTTCGCCGAGGACCTGAAGCGCTCTCTGGGAGTCCTGGGCGAGGCGCTGTCGACGGCGCCCGGCCAGGATCATGGTGCCATCTGCGGCTACCGCGCGCCGAGCTTCTCCATCACCCGCGCCGTGCCGTGGGCCCTGGATGTCATCCGTGAGGCCGGTCTCCGCTACGACTCCAGCATCATGCCCGCGACCGGTCACCACCGCTACGGCATAGGTGACGCCCCCCGGTTCGCGCACACGCTCAGCAACGGCTTGGTCGAGTGCCCCGTCGCCACCATACGGCTGGGCGGGCGCAACTGGCCGGCAGCGGGTGGGGGATACTTCAGGCTGTTACCGCTGGCGTTCACCCGCTGGGCGCTGCGGCGCATCAACCGAGATGGACAGCCGGCCGTGGTCTATCTGCATCCGTGGGAATTCGATCCCGAGCAACCGCGCATCCCAGGCCCTTCGGCCTGGCTTCGTTTTCGGCACTATGTGAACCTGGAGCAGACCGCGCCACGGTTGGAGAGACTCATGCAGGAGTTCGCTTTTGCTCCCCTGCGTGAGGTCCTTAGCGGCCTGCTTGCCTGTGGGCAAGAATGACGCCGTGTACGCTGTTTCCTGGAGAGGCGCCTGGCCTTCTGGGAGCGCCGACCGTCGGGTCGGCAGTGGCCGCGAGCCGCGGCCGCTCCATCCCCTGGAGAGGCGCCTGGCCTCAGGCGCGGCGGTGGAGCCCACCGCATCTCCACCGTATTCTGGAGAGGCGCCTGGCCTCAGGCGCTGGCCGCGAGCCGCGGCCGCTCCATTCCCTGGAGAGGCGCCTGGCCTCAGGCGCGTCGGTGGAGGCCCACCGCATCTCCACCAAACCGCGGTGGCGGCCCACCGCATCTCCAACGTCCCACTGCAAAGCACAGGCCGTAAACTGAGGGTTCGCGGTTGCGTATTGCGCTCATAACTCAGGAAGAGCCCTTCTACTTGCCGCCGGCCTTGGACGCGCTGTGCCGCCTGCGGCGCGACGAACTGGGTGCGTTGATCATCCTACCCAGTTTCAACGAGAGCTTGCCGCGGACCGCCCGGCGCATGTACGACTTCTACGGGCCGCGCGACTTTGCCCGTCTGTGTGGACGCTTCCTTGGCGCCCGCGTTTTCGACCGCGTCAACCGCCTGAAGCCTCTGACCCGGCCCTTCTCCGCCCGCGATGTCGCCCAGAGGCATCGCGTCCCCCTCCACCAGCCCGCCAAAGTGAACGCGCCGGATTTTCTGGAGATCCTGCGCCACAAGATCCGTCCCGATCTGATCGTCTCCATCGCCGCGAGCCAAGTCTTCGGGAACACCCTGCTGGGCATTCCCCGCCTGGGCTGTATCAACCTGCACTCGGCCCCGTTGCCGCGCTATCAGGGCATGATGCCGAACTTCTGGACTCTGTTGCACCAGGAACCCAACGCGACGGTCACGGTGCATTATATGGCGGCGCAACTGGATGCGGGAGACATCATTCTCCAGCGTGACGTGGCGATCCTCCCCGAGGATTCGCTGCACGACCTGATGGTGCGTTCAAAGCATATCGGTATCCAGGCGGTGGATGAAGCGATCCGGCTGCTTGCGGCAGGCGCGGCGCCACGGCGGCCGATGGATCCCGCCCTGGCTAGCTACTTCACCTTCCCCGCCCGCGCCGACGCCCGCCGCCTGCGCGCCCAGGGGCGGCGGTTGCTGTAGTCGGCCTGCCGCA
>CAILKC010000461.1 GCA_903834675.1 uncultured Victivallales bacterium
CCAAAAAGATGGAGCGGCCGCGGCGCGCGGCCACTGCCCACGAGGCCGTGGGCGGTCCAAAGAGATGGAGCGGCCGCGGCGCGCGGCCACTGCCCACGAGGCCGTGGGCGGTCCAAAAAGATGGAGCGGCCGCGGCGCGCGGCCACTGCCCACGAGGCCGTGCGTAGTCCGCAAGGAGGTCCGATGACATCACGTCTGCACTTGCTCGCTGCCCTGCTTTCGGTTGCGGCTCTGGCGCAAGCCGCCGAACCCGTGGTCCCCAACGCCGGAATGGAGGAGGGTGACAGCGCGCCGACGGGCTGGACCGCCGGATCCGGGGAAGGCGGTACCGGCGAGTTCGCCTGGGTGGACACGCCTGTCCATGGAGGGCGCAAGGCCTTCCGCGTTAAGAAGATCGGCAGTGTCGGTCACACGCTTCTGAGTGGCGGGATGGTGTCCGTCGAGGCGGGCCAGACGGTGCAGGTTTCGGCCT
The DNA here is from genome assembly GCA_903834675.1 of uncultured Victivallales bacterium. Next base: position 473 of record CAILKC010000461.1, read on the forward strand.
GGGTCTACCCAAGCGCGAATGTCCGGCGCGGGGTCTACTTTATGATCAGCCAGTACCGGGCAGACAGCGACGAATGGCAGTTACCAAACACCTTCGGCTCGACCACGGCACCGCTGCTCGGCGGCCAGTGGCAGCCGCTCACGGTTGCGGTGAGCATGCGGCCGGGCAACACTCGCCTGCGCCTCCAGTGCGTCCAGGCCTTCGGACCCTCTGACATCGTCTGGGATGACTTAGCGGTGGCCACGGCCGGAGCAGAGGCCAAACCGCGTTATGAGCCGCCGACGAAGGAACCCCTCCCCGACCTCGCGGCTGCCAAGGCTGTCGTGGCGGCGCGGCAACGGGCGCAGGTGCTCATCGATCGCAGCCAGGGGCGACCCCGGCTGAGCCTGGATGGCCGCCCCGTGCCCTGGGCCTTCTACGTCAGTCCCTTCTGGAACCCCAACGACGCGCAAATCGCGGACTTCCGTAAGGCCGGCGTGCGCGTGTACCTCGTCCCGCTGGTGCTTGGCTGGCAGGTCTACGGCGAGCGCGGCCCCTGGCGCGGCGCCGGAAAGTACGATTTTGCCGAGGTCGACGAACTGCTCTGGCGCGTGCTTCGTGTCGACCCCGAGGGCTATGTGCTGTTCTACCTGGGCTGCGATCCCTACCGCGACTGGGGCGCCGATAACCCCGACGAGGTCACCTGCGACCAGAATGGCCTCAAGGCGATCGGGCAAATGCACCCAAAGCGCTGGGGTGACGACCCGAAGCCACCCGAGCGCTTCGCCCCGTCGCTGGTATCCCACAAGCTGCGCCGTGACACGGCCGAGACGTTGCGGCGACTGGCCCAGCATGTCGAGGCCAGCGAGCCGGGCAAGGCCGTGATTGGCTACCACGTCGCCGGCTCGAATGACGGTCAGTGGTTCCAATGGGTCAAGCTGGATCCGCAAGATCTGCACCTGGCTGATTACTGCCCGGGGGCCCAGGCGAGCTTCCGCGACTGGTTACAGCGCCGCTACGGCAACGATCTCGATTCCTTCCGGCGCGCCTGGAAGCGGCCGGATCTCGCCTTCCAGACAGCCCGCGTACCCGGCGCCGACCGATACTGGGCCGGCAGCGGCATCCTGGACGCGGCGCAACAGGACATCGCCGATGCCACGCGCTTCTACAGCGAGGGCGTCGCCGAGACGGTCATCGAGCTGGCCGGCACCCTCAAGCAGGCCACGCCGCGACCCATCCTGTGCGGCACCTACTACGAGGACATCACCTGCAACTCCGGCAACCACATTGCCCTCGGCCGCTTGCTCGATTCCGACGCCCTTGACTTCCTCGCCGGACCGGCCGCCTACGCCATCCGCATGCCGGGCTGCTCCGGCGCCGTGCGCTCGGTGTTCGCCTCTACCCTCCTGCACGGTAAGACCTTCCTCACCGAACAGGATTGGCGCTCCTGGCACTCGAGTCCCGACAGCCCCGAGAAGAACTTCAGTGGGGGCCGGGCAGAGACCGGCGCGGCACACAACGCCATGGTGCGGCGCGAATGCGGCATGATGCTGGCTTTCGGCCTGGGCACCTGGTGGTACGACATGAGCGGCGGTTGGTTCCGCGATGACCAGATCATGGGTGGGATCGCCGAAGCCCTGGGCGCCTTCCGCCGCGACCTGGCCGTGACGGCGGTGCCGCGTGCCGACCTGGCCGTGATCGTCAGCGAGGAAGCCAACGACTGGATCGCGCCGCCCCAGGCCGGCGCCTATCGCTATGATGGCATCGTCAAGCAGATCGAGGAGCTGAACGTGGCCGGGGTACCTTACCGGCTCTATCTGCAGTCCGACCTGGGTCGCGCGACGCTACCGCCGCACCGTGCCTACCTGTTCCTCAACCCGTATGCGCTCAGCGCGACGCAACGCCAGGCGATCGCCGAACTCAAGCGCGACGGTCGGCTGCTGGCCTTTGTGCATGCCCCTGGCGTGGTCGGCGCCGCCGATCCGGCGGCTGCGATTGCAGCGATCACCGGGATGGCCGTCGAGCGCCTGCCAGACCGTGAACGCCTGACCACTACCACCCGCCCTGGCGACCACGAACTTATTCGGCAACTCGAGGCTGGCCTGAACTACGCCGGCGGCATCAGCGGTTCGGCCTACGCCGTCACGGACCCGGCTGCCACGGCCTTGGGGGGCTATGCGGAAACGTCGGCGGTGGCCGCGGCAGCGCGGGACTTCGGCACCTGGAAGTCGGTGTTCATCGGCAGCCCGGGGATCACGGCCGAGTTCGCCCAGCGGCTGGCGCGCTGGGCGGGGTGCTGGTGGGTGGCGGAACCCGGCGACGCCGTCTATGCCAGCGACCAGATCCTCACGATCCACGCCCTCTTCCCGGGTCACAAGAGCCTGCGCCTACGCCAGGCATCGCGAGTGACCGACCTGACCTCGGGCCAGGTGATCGCGGCGAGTGCCGCCACGGTTGAGCTGGAGATGCAACGCGGCGAGACGCGCTGGTTCTGGCTGGAACGTCCAGCGCCCTGAAGCGGGCGCAAGGGAGACCTGAGATGACCGTCAAACAGAAGCCCCACAATCCGCCTCAAGGCGCGCAACGCCTGCCGCTGGCGAAGCTGCACGCCTGGGAGGCCCTCGGCTACGGCATGTTCATTCATCGAGGAGTCTGGCCGTGACAAACCACCTTCGCTTCGCCGCGTGTGTGTCCTTGGCAACCTGGCTGGGCGGCGCCTGTCCGGCCGCCGACACCGACGTCCTGCGCTTGGCTGAGGGAGCGCGGACCCCGTATGTGATCGCTCTGGCCGCGGACGCTACGCCGCCCGAGCGCACCGCCGCCGCGGAGTTGTCAGCCTACCTCAAGAAGATCACGAGTGCGGAGTTCACCATCGTGACCCCGGAGCAGGCCGCGGGCAGACCGATGATCGCGGTCGGGCCGGGCGCGACGGGAGCCAGCCTGGGGCTTGACCTCGGCACGCTGGGCTCCGAGGAGTGGCTGGTGCGCAGCTCCGGCCAGCACCTGTACCTGGTCGGCGGGCGACCGCGCGGCACGCTCTACGCGGCCTATCACTTCCTGGAGGATGTGCTGGGCGTGCATTGGTGGAACCCCTGGGAGGAAACGGTTCCCAGCCAACCCACGCTGACGCTTGGAACGCTGAATCTGCAGGGCCGACCGACCTTCCGCTATCGCGACATTTATATGCTGTACGGGCAGGATGGCGGGCGTTTTGCGGCACGCAACCGCCTGAACCGCGACGGCGACAGCGCGATCACCAGCGACTACGGCGGCACGCTGGCCTACGGACCGCCGTACCATGTGCATACCTTCTTCCTCTACTTCCCGCCCAAGGAGCATTTTGCGGCCCATCCGGAGTGGTATTCGCTCATCGACGGCAAACGGGTCGGCGAGGGCGCGCAGCTCTGCCTTACCAACCCCGAGCTACGCCAGGCCTTCCTGGCCAAACTGCGTGACTTCATCGCCACCTCCTGGGCCGCGGCGAAGACCGCGAATCTGCCGCCGCCGCTGGTCTTCAGCGTCTCTCAGAACGACTGGGCGAACCCGTGCCAGTGCGAGGGCTGCCAGGCGATCGCCAAGGCCGAGGGGTCCGAAGCCGGACCGCTGCTGGATTTCGTCAACTTCATGGCGGCTGGCATCAAGGAGCAGTACCCCGCAGTCTACCTCGACACCCTGGCCTACCAATACACCCAGAAGGCCCCCAAGACCCTGACCTGCCTCGACAACGTGATCATCCGCCTGTGCGACACCGAAGCCGATATGCTCAAGCCCATCACCGCGCCGCAGAATCAGGCCTTCCATGACCACCTGCTGAGCTGGGGAAAAGTCTGCCGCAACCTGCGCATCTGGGACTATGCAGTGACCTACGCCAACCCCAACGGCATGCCGCTGCCCACCGCCCACACCTATGGGCCGGATTACCGCTTCTATGCCGCCAACCAGGTCGAGGGCGTGTTCACCGAACTGGAATACCCGCTCATCGCCGACCTGCGGGACTTCAAGATCTGGATGATGATGAAGACGCTCGAAAACGCCGAGGCTGACTACGATACGCTCACCGACATCTTCATGGATGGCCACTACGGGCCGGCTGGCAAGCTAATCAAAGCCTACCTGAGGGACTTGGAGGCAGAGGCCCAGACGCGCCAGAGCACCAGCACCTGCTGGCAGGGCTCGCCCGCTCGGCTGAGCTACATCAACCTCGCCTTCGTCACCCGGGCCCAGAAGCGGTTCGACGAGGCGGAGTTGGCGGTCCAGGCGGACGCGGAGCGGTCGCGGCGGGTGCGTTTCGCCAGACTGCCCTTGGATCGGGCCACGATCGCGGCCTACGCGAAGCTGATGAGCGAGTGGCTGGCCGAGCACGATGGCCCAGACGCCTTCCCGCTGGACCGCGAGGCGGTCGGCGCCCGGGCCCTCGCCACCTGGCAGGCTCAGATTGACCAGCGCCTCGCCGAACCCCAGCGCGCCAAGGAGAAGCTGGTGGCCGAGGGCGAGATCAAGCGCTTCGCCATGGTGCCAGGCACGGTGAACCTGCCCGAGAAGTTCCGCCATCTGCCCCGCGGCACGGTCTACGACTACACTGCCCTTATGACCCGCAACTGGAACAACCTCGTGAAGGTCGTCCAGGACCCGGAGGCCGAGAGTGGCATCACCAACCGCCTGGACCTGACCGGCGCCGAGGTGACCAACCCAGAGAAGTACGTGCTGCCCATGCCTTGGGGACTGTACGGCACCATCAACAAGAAGTTCGTGAACGGCGCGCCCATCAAGGCGGAAGACATCCCCGGTCCCGGATACCACTGGTACCAGATGGGCACCTTCCCGGTGGAGCCCGGCTACTACCTGTACTTCTTCTGGAGCTGGATCATCCAACTCGACGTGGATAATGTCTTCGACCCCGTCAAGCCGGACCAGACGTTCGAGGTCTGGGCTCGCATCCGCTTCGAGGGCCCGCGGTTCCCCCAGGCGAAGGCCGACGACAAGGACGCTATCTGCGTTGAGCGCATCGTCCTGGTGAGGACGAACTAGGCCCCAGGCGCCACGGCAAGGGGGCACGCAAGAAGCGTTCGGGGGACTCTTGAAAGCGCGCCAGCGGGGGGGGCCGGTTAAGTCAGGGCGCTGACGCATCCTCTGGCCCGGGCTCGGCGCCGACGCCCAGCACCCGGTTCACCGCTGCCATCAGCTTTTCCCGCGACACCGGCTTGATCAGATACTGGTCGGCGAAGCCCTGCAGCGCTTCCTGTTTGGTCTCCAGCGTATCGTCGCCGGTCAGCATGATTACGGGGATGAACTTAGTCTTGCGGTCGGCGCCGAGCTTCTCCAGAACCGTCAGGCCATCCATGCCGGGCATATTGACGTCCAGCAGGATCAGGTCCGGCTTTTCCTTGGCCGCCAGGCGCAGGCCGTCCTTGCCTTCATGCGCCATCAAGACCTGGTGCGGAATGGCGTCTGCCTCGATGATACGCCGCACCACCCGGCAAATCGAAACCTCGTCATCGATCAGAAGTATCCGCGCCATGATGCTCAATTCCCTAGGTCACCCGGCCGACCGTGAGAGCGGCAGACCACCAAACCGTTCAACGTTCCAAGGTACAGGCGGGCGCGCTTCGATGCAAGCGCCGACAATTTGATCTTCAGGGTGCTTGCATAACCGGTGGCTGCCATGGTATTGTGCGCGGCTGTGTCACGGAAACAGCAGCCAACCGCAGGAGACCACTCAGTGCGCTTTAACCGCCGTTTCTTCACCCTCATCGAACTGCTGGTTGTCATCGCCATCATCGCCATTCTCGCCGCCATGCTGCTCCCGGCACTGGCCCAGGCGCGGGAGAAGGCCCGCGCCAGCTCCTGCGCCAACAACCTTAAGCAACTTGGCGTCGCGGTCGCCATGTACACGGACGAAAACGCCGAGAATTACCCCAAGTGCTACATGAGTTCGACCGACACCATCCTGCGCTGGTACTACATGTCGGCAGCGAATCCCGGGGTTCTGTACCCCTACTACAGCAACAAAGAGACGCTGTTGTGTCCGAACGAAGGCTGCTATGCCCCGAACACCAACATCATGCGGTTGGCCAACATCGGCACCACCCTGGGCCAGGTGAAGTCGCCCGCCGGGACGATCTGCCTGGCGGACGTCACCTGGTGGGGTGGCGATGTCTATACGGGCCGCGGCGGGACCTTCTCCTACGGTCAGAATCAGCACAAGTGGTCGGATCGTTTCATCTACATCGCCGGCGGCTGCTCGGGTGGCGGCGTGATCACGCCGCGGCATAGCGGTCAGGCCAACATCCTCTTCTGCGACGGCCATGTCGACCGCCTGCACCCGCAGCGTTGCGAATCTCCCGAAGATATGTGGGACTTACTCTGAAGAATAGGCCTTGGGCGCAGGTCAGCTCCGTAGGGGTTTCGGTTTCGATCGTCTCCGCGTCCGGCGAGCAGAACGGGTCACGTGACTCTTGGGGGAGACTTCCGGCGGGACTGGTCGCGAATGCCAGACGCCGCGGAGCGCTGAAAGCGCGGCCATTCCTCAGCCCAGGGCAGCGCCCTGGGAATGGAATCCAAAACGAGATTGAGCCCCGCCGGGGCGGCATACCGACAGTCCATGGGCA
>CAILKC010000462.1 GCA_903834675.1 uncultured Victivallales bacterium
CGACAGGCCCTGACCGGCCAGCCTGGCAGCCTGCCCTTCCGCCAGACAGAGGGCATCCTTATGGCCTCCCTCAACGAGCGCCTGCCGCTGGCGGCCCGCGGCGGGGTGGAGGTGGCCGGGGCCCTGACCTGTCCGACCGGCGCCCCCGACGCTGGCGGCTCCTGGGTGGCCGGATTCTCAGCTGAAGGCAATGGAGTCGAGGCCAATGTCGACTTCGCCCTAGCCTGGTTCCCCTTCGCCGAGGGCTGGGCGGGAGCTCACGTCAGCAAGGACGGCTCAACCCTCCTGGCGTCCGGAAATCTCCCCCCAGACACCACTCTGGCCGTGGTCCGCGGCGGCAACCGCGATGGCGAGATCCGGCTGCACCTCGGCGGCGTCGACGCGCTCGACGACGGCATGCTGTTCGCCGTCGCCGCGGCCAATGGCGACAACTGCACCGCGGTCGGGCCCTTGCCCGATGGCAGCGGCTGGCATATCCGCATTGCTGACGAGTCCAGTGACTTCAAGCAGGAGGAGCTCTGCGCCTTCAGCTTCGTCTACCTGCCCTATCGGCTGGCCGGCCTGATCGGCGGCTGGATCGCCGAGGACGGCCGCGTCCTGGTCGGCACGGGCTCCTTCGGAGTCCGTCACAGCGGCCCCGGCCAGTATGAAATCGCCGTGCCGGAACACCCCGGAGACACCGGCATACTGCTGCTCGAAGTGGCCAAGATGAACCCCGATGGGGTCGAGGACAACGCCATCGCCTGGTCCTATGACCCCACCGCCAACCGGGGCGCCGGCGCCTTCGTGGTGGAGACCTACGACCAGCCAGGCTTCCAGAACCAGGATGTGCGCTTCTATTTCGCTTTCATACCTTACGACAACCACTTGGGCCCGCGGCTCTTGCGGACCGACGTGACGGACAACGTCCAGCCTCCTGCGGACCCCGCAACCTGGGCCGATACCCTGCTCGCTCACCTGACTCCGCAGAGCGCCGCAGGGGCACCCGCGGACCGCTTCAGACCCCTCTTCTCCGGCCCTCTCGCCAAGAGTTCACCTGCCGTCACCGCCGACCTCGCCGTGCAAGGCCTGACGCACCTCTGGCTGCTGGCTGACCCCGTCGACTCCAACCCAGGCGGGCTGGCAGCCTGGGGCGATGCCGGTTTCCTGCTCGCGGACGGCTCGGTGGTACCTCTGCGCAGCCTCACTCCGCAGTTCGTCAGCGTGGTTGGCTCCGGCAGCCTGGAGACCCGGCCCGCCGAACTGGCGGGACACTACTGCGCCACCGCCCAGGTCGCCCCGGCTCCCAGCGCGCTGGGCTATGCAGTGCCCCCGACCGCGCTGCGGTTTCGGGCAGTGCTGGGCCTCGATAGCGGTGCCGCCCCGAATGCCGCCGTACGCCTCCGCATCGTCGACCGGCATGAACGCCTGTCGCCCTGGGTTGCCGCCGTCCGGCCGGCCTTGGAGCGGCGCTTCCCGTTGCTCATGCGGCGCCTGCGGGAACACCTCGACCAGCCACGCCTGCTCGACCCTGACCCCATCACCTTCCTCCCACGCCTGCTCGAGGCCTCGGCCGAGATGGCCGCCAGCCTGGGCGCCGTCGCCACCGACCTACCCCCGCCCAGCCCCGACCCCGCCACCACCCTGCGCCGCTACGAGGCCTGCTGTCGCTGGCTCGACGACATCGCCCGGGTCGACGCCGGCGTCTGGACTGCGGCCCCGGCGTTGGCCCAGATCATGGACTACCCGGCGACCTCACTGCTGCGCCTACGGGCCAAGCTCGAACGGGTGCAGGCCACCCAGCCCGCCAACGCCACCCTGGCCGATACCCGCCTGGCCCAGCTCGACGCCTGCGAAGCCCTCCGGGGCGAGATCCTGCGCCGCGCCCTCCGGGGCGACCCGACCAGCCTGCAATCGCTGTCCGAACTGAGCACCCGCCTGCTGCCGATCGCCGAGTGGGCCGACCGCTCGCGTGGCTGGACCACCTACCGCAACGACGTCGAGCGCAGCGCCGTCTCCCGCGAAACTCTGGTCTGGCCCCTGCAACCACACTGGGTGCATACGCCCCTGGCCCCACCCGCCCCCGCCTGGCCCCCGCCGCGGGCCGACAACCCGGCGGTCAAGCACGCGCTCAGCCCAACCCTCACCTACGACCATGCCTACCACGTCGTGGCCGCCGCGGGGCGGGTGTTCTACGGCGACAACGTCGGCGATGCCGTCGTCTGCCTCGACGCCGCCAGCGGCGCCCAGCTCTGGCGGTACCCCACCGAGGGGCCGGTGCGCCTGGCCCCTGTCCTCTGGGCTGACCGTGTCTATGCCGGTAGCGATGACGGTTGGCTCTACTGCCTGCAGGCCGCCGATGGCAACCTCGTATGGCGCTACCGGGCCGCTGCCGCCGAAGCGCGACTGCCCGGTAACCAGCGGCTGATCTCGGCCTGTCCCGTACGCGGCGGTATCGCCGTAGACCAGGGAACCCTCTACTTCGGCGCGGGCCTCTTCCCATCTGATGGCACCTTTCTCTGCGCCGTGGACGCACTGACCGGCCAGGAGCGCTGGAAAGAGCCCACCGCGTGCGGTCCGCAGGGCTTTCTGCTGCTCTCGCCGACCCGCGTATTCGTGCCCACCGGCCGCACCCCGTTCCAGGTCTTTGACCGCCGCACGGGAAAGGCACTGAACCGGCTCGGACAGTCCAACTCCTGGGGTAAGGACCTGCCGGGAGGAACCTGTGCCCTGATCGTCAACCGGACCATCGCCACCGGCCCCGGCGAGGGCGGGGTGATCCACCTGTTCGATGAGAAGAGTACCGAAGGCCTCTTCACTACCGAGGGCCAGCAGGTCGTCATCGACGGGCTCAGCGCCTTCGTCCTGCTGCGCACCAAGGTCCTCGCCCTGCGGCGCTCCGACTACCTCAGCACGGCCAAGCCAGAACGCCTCTGGGAAAGCCCCTGCCGCGAGGCCCGTACCATGATCAAGCTGGGCGAGCACCTGGTGATGGGGACCGACGATGGCATCGAGGTCATGACCGCCAGCGACGGCCAGAGGCTGGGACACCTGGCTGTCCCCGGCGCTGGGATCGCTGGCCTGGCCTGGCACGACGGCAGGCTCTTTGCTTCGGCAACCGACGGCCGAATCACCTGCCTGGGGACAGCCCAAACCGCCCCGGCCGAAGCCGCCGCCGCCGCGCCGCCCCGCCGCGAGTGGACCGCGACGGCCACGGCCACGGCCGCCGCTCGTGAACTACTGCCTCTGCTGGGCCGCCGCCGCGGCCTGGCGCTCCTGGCCGGCGCTGACAACCTGGACCTGGCCCTGGCCCTGGCCAGCCAAAGCGAGTTGAACTGCGTGATCGTCGAGCCCGACCCCGGCCGCAGCACCGCCCTGCGCCAGGCCCTGTCAGAGTACGGCCTGCCGGGCGGACGGGTCAGTGTCCACCACGTCCCGGGCGCGCTCCTGCCCTACCGGCCCTACCTCTTCAACCTGGTGGTGACGGCCGCGACGGCACCGACGCGCCCCACCGAATGGGGCCGCGTTCTCCGGCCCTGCGGCGGCGTCCTGCTCGCCACCACGACCGCCAATCTCGCCGCCGCGGCGGCGACGCTGCCCGGCGAGCGCTTCCGCCCTGCCCCCGAGTCCGGCTACACCGTCGCCTTCCGCCGGGGCGAAGTCCCTGGCGCGGGACGCTGGACCCACGGCTACGCCGACGCAGGCAACACCGCCTGCTCAGACGATGCCCTGCCCTTTGGGCCCTTCGCGGTGCTCTGGTTTGGCCGACCCGGACCGCAGTACATGTACGAGCGCCATGTCAAGGCCGCCGCACCGCTGTGCAGTAATGGCCTGCTGTTTATCACCGGCATGGACTACCTCGCCGGCCTGGATGCCTATAACGGCACCGTGCTCTGGGAACGGCACGAGGCCGACAGCGGCCGCATGGCCATGCTGAAAGACTGCGGCAACCTGGCGACCGCCGACGACCGACTCTACGTCGCCGCCGACGGGCGCTGCCTGGCCCTCGATGGCGTCAGCGGCGAAACGCGGGCCGAATTCCGCCTGCCCGGCAATCCCGCCGAACCCGCACGCTGGGGTTACCTGGCCGTAGTCGGCGACCGTCTGCTCGGCAGTCGCACCCGCCCCGAAGCCGCTCTGCGGCCGGGCAACAAGCCGGACTACGACGCGGTGTGGTACCAGAACCAGCCCGTGGTCACCAGCCTGCAACTCTTCGCCGTAGACCGGCAGAACGGCGCCTTGGCCTGGGAGTACACCCCCCAAGGCGTCATCCTCAACCCCACTCTCACCGCCCTCGGCGGACGGGTCTGTTTCGTCGAGAGCGCCAGCCCAGAAACCCGCGCCCATCCCACCGGCAAGATCCCCCTGGCAGAGCTCTTCAAGAGCACCCCTCAACTCGTGGCGCTCGACCTCGACTCCGGAGCCGAGCGCTGGCGCATCAAACTTGACCTCAACGCCTTCCAGCACGCCATCTACATGTCCGGCCGCGATGGCATCCTGCTGCTGAGCGGCAGCCGACACGACACGGTCAGAGACCGCAAGCTGATCCAGTACCAACTCATCGGCGTTGACCTGGCCAGGGGCCGCGAACTCTGGCGCAACGACAACACCCCCAGCCGTGCGGAGATCCTCGACGGCGGCCATGGCGAGCAGACCCAGCACCCGGTCATCGTCGGCGATACCATCTACGGCCCCGGCTTCGCCCGCAGACTGCGCGATGGATCACCCTACAACGGCTGGATCTGGAACAAGGCCCCGCAATGCGCCCCGCTGTCCGCCTCCCGCCACTGCGCCTTCAGTCGGCAGGGCGGCCTGCCCACAGCGGCGGAGTTCGCCACCGGCAAGGAGCAACGACTCTCCCTCGTCAGCCGCCCCGGTTGCTGGCTCAACACCCTCCCCGCCGGCGGCATCGTGGCCATCCCCGAGGCCAGTTCTGGCTGCACCTGCGGCTACCCCGTCCAAACCTCACTGGCGCTCTTCCCCCGCCCCCCATAAGCCGCGCCCTGAGCCACTCCCGTCCCGGTCCGACGTCAAGCCCACTACAGTTGAATTCGCCGGGCCCAGAGTAATATTGGCTGCCCGCTAGCGCTCCCGTAGCTCAGTTGGATAGAGCAACTGCCTCCTAAGCAGTAGGTCGTCCGTTCAAATCGGATCGGGGGCGCCATTCTTTTCTTCCATATCCTGCCTGTAAGTACCTCATAATCAGCCACTTTAGCCTCAGCCTTACGGCATCTTACTCAGTCAGACACCACCCGACCTCCTGCTGGAAGTGCCACAAAAAGTCGACCTGTGCAATAACGATGGGCCGTGGTATTCAGCCCCAAGGGGGCGTTTCATACCAGCCCAGGGCAACGCCCTGGGTACCCGTCCACAGCGAAGATTGAGCCCTGAAGGGGCGGACCATGCGACCTCAGCGCGAACCGAGGGCAGATAGCTCGCCCCTACAGGGCTCAAACCCATAACCATTCTATTCCCAGGGCGTTGCCCTGGGCTGGTAGGGCAACGCGCCTTCAGCGCTTCAGACGGACTCTCTTATTGCACAGGTCGATTCTTTTTACCTCTATAATCTGTACTGGAGATCGAGTCCGATGCCCACGGCTGACGAGACGAGCCGGCTGATGTCGCTGAACCCCGCGCTGATTGAGCGCATTTACGAGTGTGCGAGCATTCGGCGCTGGAATGATCAGGTGCGGCCGGTCGAGTTCACCGAACTCGACAAGCAAGCCCACAAGATGATCATCGCCTACGTGCTGGGCCGCTTCGAGGAGGAGGCCGGCGCCAAGGTGGACTGGATCCGGCTCATCGAGGGCGGCATCTTCGAGATGCTGCACCGGGTCTTGCTCACGGACATCAAGCCGCCGGTGTTCCACAAAATGATGCGGGAAAAAGGACCGGAACTGAATGCCTGGGTGCTGCACAACCTCGAGGCCGAGACCGCGCCGGTGAAGGCCGGCTTCCGCGAGCACTTCGAGCAGCATCTCTCGGACAGCGCCTATGCGCGCCGGGAGAAGCGGCTCTTGCGGGCGGCGCACTACCTGGCCACGCAGTGGGAGTTCAACATCCTCTTTAAGATGTGTCCTTTCGTCTACGGCATCGAGCGCATCAAGGAGGACATTGAGGGCCAGATCGAGGATCACTATGACCTGGTCGGGGTGCAGAAGATCACCCTGGGCCGGAAGACCTCGGGATTTGTGGACCTCTGCGGTCAACTACGCTTCCAGCGGCGCTGGTCACAGTCGCCACGGATTCCGGAGACCTCGGTGCTGGGGCACATGCTAATCGTGGCCATCTTCACGTATCTGTGCCTGCGGGAGCTGGGGGCCTGCGATCGGCGGCTCTACAACGGTTTCTGGGCTGGCCTGTTCCACGATCTGCCCGAGGTACTGACGCGGGACATCACCTCGCCGGTGAAGGCGGCGGTGGAAGGCCTGGAGCAGATCATCAAGGAGTACGAGCGCATTCAGATGGAGGAGCGGTTGATGCCGTTGGTGCCGCGCGACTGGCATGCCGAGCTGTCGTACTTTGTAGAGAACGAGTTCGCCAACCGCGCCATGGAGGGCGGTCGCGTCCGGGCCGACCTGAGCATCGAGGAGATGTGTACGACCTACAACCACGATGAGGCCAACGCCGTGGACGGCGAGGTCATTCGCTGCTGCGATCACCTGGCGGCGTTTATCGAGGCGTCGCTCTCCATCGGCCACGGGATCACGTCCAAGCATCTGACCGAAGGGGTGGAGCGCTTGCGCAAGCGTTACCACGACCGGCAGGTGGCCAGCCTGGACTTCGGCGCCCTCTACCGCGCTTTCGACCCCGACCGCGCCGACAGGCGCTAAGTGGGGTTGGCACTCGTGGGCGCAAGTCAGCTCCGTAGGGGTTCGCTTGTCTGAGAACCGCAGAGGGGCGAGGGCCTGCCCGCCGTGGTGGGTCGAGAGACGAGGGGGGACGCAGTGTCCGAGTCCCCCCCCGTCGATTCGATCCCGATTTCGATGTCCATCTCGATCCGCCATCCCGCCGCTACGGTTTCGCGGCGGCACCCCCAGCCG
>CAILKC010000463.1 GCA_903834675.1 uncultured Victivallales bacterium
CCCCTGTTCTGCAAGGCGACGCAACTGCCATCATTGAGTGGATGGCGAAGCAGGCGGTCAGGGAACCACCTGGAAAGGCGACGGGCTCGAACTCCAGGCCCCATTTCCACCACAGAGAGCACAGCGCGGGCTTTGCCCGCAACCCAAGCGGGGACCGGTCCCCGCACCCCTGCTGGAGGGACGCATCCCTCCAGACCTCCCGGATTTCTGATACTCCGAGGTACGACCAAGGCGCTGCCACCGCTGGCAGGACCAACATCTAGGCGGTAAGATGGCACCCTCTCCCTCAACCAATCCACGGAAGAAAAGAGAGGGTACCATGCGGGACCTGATGGAACTATACGGCGGCAAAATCGCGGGAGTAATCAGCGGCTGGGATCGGGTCCGTTTTCGCGGCACGGTCCGCTGGCTGGCGAGCCTGGGGGGCCTTGGCAGCTACATGGCCAGTCACGGGATACTGCTGAAGGACTTCGGCAACTGGGCCGAGAAGATCACCGAGGCTATCCGCAGCGCCTGTGCCGCCAGGGCAGAGGATCTCGGCATTCCTCTGCTCTATCTGGACCGGGCAGGAATAGACAAGGAAGCTCTGGCGCGCCGGATTGCCGAAGAGCGCGCTATCGATACCGGCGACATCTGCATGTTCAGCGTGCTCGAGCCCTGTGTTGCACCGCAGATCAAAGGCAACCGGGCCACCCGGCAACGGGAACTGCACATGGCGCAGCGCAAGTGCATCTTCATCTACCAGTACTGGAATGATCCAGTCGTCGGGTTCGGCCACACCCGGCTGCAGACCTGGCTGCCCCTCAGCGCCACGATATGTCTGAACGGCCGGCACTGGTTGGAACGGCAACTGCTCGCCGAGTCGGTGGCCCACGTCAAGGACGGCAACTGCTTCCCGTTCATCGCCGACCTGCCGCGCGCGCAGCAGTTGCTCGATGAGCAGTTGCAGACCAACTGGCCGCTGCTTCTCGACGGTCTGCTTGAGCGCAACTGCCCGATGGTCCGCTCGGTCTTCGACGATCCCCCTCTCGGATACTACTGGTCTGCCGATGAGAGCGAATGGGCCACCGATATGATCTTCCGTTCCGCTGCCGACCTCGACTACCTCATGCCTTCATTGTTGCGCTTCGGAATGATCAGCGCTCAGAGCCCGGCGGTCATGCGCTTCTTCGGCCGCAAAGTGCTGAACGGTAAGTTCCGGGGGGTGGCACCCGACGAGGTCGTCAGCGACCTCCGCCGCCGCTATGAGGGCGTCCGACTCAAGCACTGGATCAACCGCAACTCACTCAAGGCCTACAACAAGGCCGGCAACATCCTGCGCGTCGAACTGACCATCAACAACACGCGAGACTTCAAGGTCTTCCGGCATCCCGCCGACGATCCCTCGCGGCCGCAGACCTGGCAGAAGATGCGTAAAGGGGTCAGCGATCTGCATCGACGCGCTCAGGTCAGCGACGCCTGCAACAAGCGCTACGCACAACACTTGGCCACAGCACTGGACGGCGAAACGCTGCAACAGACCGCCGCCTCGATCTGTGCGCCCGTCAGGAAGGAAGGCAGAACGCATCGGGCACTCAATCCGTGGGCTACCGAAGACGGAAAGTTGATCGAGTTCATCGCGCGGGGCGAGAACCAGATCAACGGCTTCCGCAACCGCGACCTGCGCAAATGGCTCTACCCCTCTCCTGTAGCCCCCTCCGACAAACAGCAACAGCGCCGGGACGCCGGTCGAGTCACACGCAAACTGCGGCTCCTCAGAGCACATGGGCTGATCCGCAAAGTGTCCCGCACCACCCGTTACATGCTCACCGCCAAGGGACGCAAAGTCACAACCGCTATCCTTGCCGCTTCAGCTGCTACTACCCAACAACTTATGGATAACGCAGCATGAAAAACTTGCCAGGAAAACAAGGTTCTGACGGAGTAACTGCTCAGGTACTGGAAAGGCCCCAGGTTTCGTCTCTGGCCTGCCGAATGCCTGCCGTGGACGGGTGGTCGCTCTGACGTGCAGGTTTTCCTCGTCCGCCGACTGGATTCATGCGCCCTGCCCCTTTACAGTATACG